>JAIYDY010000084.1 GCA_027487245.1 Hyphomicrobiales bacterium | reverse complement strand
GGCATCGTGGTGCAGCGCGCCGGCTCAGGCCGGGTCAGGGCCAGCTTCGATGTCGGTACCCCGCGCCGGAGCACGCCGCGCTGATCATGCCGGCCCGCGATGGGCCGCGATCAGGAATTCGGCATTGCCGTCGCCTCCGGCAATCGGGCTGTCGATCCGGCCCATGGCCAGCCAGCCAAGCCCGGCGAGCGCCGCCTCGATCCGCGCCAGCGCGTCGGCCACCGCGCCCTCGTCCCGGACGATGCCGCCCTTGCCGATGGCGGCGCGCCCGACCTCGAACTGCGGCTTGATCAGCGCAACCAGTTCGGCGGACGGGGCAGCGAGACGGGTCAACGCCGGCAGCACCAGCGCCAGCGAAATGAAGCTGACATCGCAGGTGATGAAGGCCGGACGGCGGGCGAGATCGGCCTCGTCCAGCGTGCGGATGTCGGTGCCTTCCAGCAGGGTCACGCGGCTGTCGCCCACAAGATCGGCATGGAACTGAGCCCGCCCGGTATCGACTGCCAGCACCGATGCCGCCCCCCGGCGCAGCAGCACATCGCTGAAACCGCCGGTCGAGGCGCCGCAATCGAGGCAGTCCAGCCCCTCTGGCGACAGCCCGAAATGATCGAGCGCCGCCGCCAGCTTGAGGCCACCGCGCGAGACGTAAGGGTGCGGTGCGCTGGCCTCGATCACCGCGTCGGCGGCAATGATCTCCGAAGCCTTGCGCACCGTGATGCCATCGGCGCTCACCAACCCGGCGGCGATGGCGGCCTGTGCCCGCGCCCGGCTTTCGAACAGCCCGCGCGCCACCAGCACCATGTCGGCGCGGTTCCTCATGGCGCAGCCCCGGCCATCGCGGCCCCTGTCAATCGGTGATGCCCGGCAGGTCGAGGCCCTTCTCGCGGGCGCAGGCGATGGCGATGTCATAGCCCGCATCGGCATGGCGCATCACGCCGGTGGCCGGGTCGTTCCAGAGCACGCGGCCCAGCCGGCGCGCGGCATCGGGTGTGCCATCGGCGAGGATGACGACGCCGGAATGCTGCGAATAGCCCATGCCGACCCCGCCGCCATGGTGCAGCGAGACCCAGGTCGCGCCCGATGCCGTGTTGAGCAGCGCGTTCAGCAGCGGCCAGTCGGAGACGGCGTCCGAGCCATCCTTCATGGCCTCGGTCTCGCGGTTCGGCGAGGCCACGGAGCCTGAATCGAGATGGTCGCGGCCGATCACGACGGGGCCGATCTCGCCTCGCGCCACCATCTCGTTGAAGGCCAGGCCCAGCCTGTGGCGGTCGCCGAGGCCGACCCAGCAGATCCGCGCCGGCAGGCCCTGGAAGGCGATCCGTTCATGTGCCATGTCGAGCCAGGTGTGCAGGTGCGCATCATCCGGCATCAACTCCTTCACCTTGGCGTCGGTCTTGTGGATGTCGGCAGGGTCGCCGGAGAGCGCCGCCCAGCGAAATGGCCCGATGCCCCGGCAGAACAGCGGGCGGATATAGGCCGGCACGAAGCCGGGGAAATCAAAGGCATCGGCCACGCCCATGTCCTTGGCCATCTGGCGGATGTTGTTGCCATAATCGAGCGTGGGCACGCCCATGCGGTGGAAATCCAGCATGGCGCGCACATGCGTCGCCATCGAGGCCTTGGCGGCCTTCGTGACGCCCGCAGGGTCGCTGAGCTTGCGCTCTTCCCATTCGGCCAGCGTCCAGCCTGCTGGCAGGTAGCCATTGAGCGGATCATGGGCCGAGGTCTGGTCCGTCACCACGTCCGGCCTGATGCCGCGCCTGACCAGGTCGGGGAACACCTCCGCCGCATTGCCGAGCACGCCGACCGACACGGCCTTGCCCTGACGGTGGTGACTGTCGATGATGGCCAGCGCCTCGTCGACGCTGCCGGCCTTCATGTCGAGATAACGCGTGCGCAGGCGGAACTCGATCGACGACGGCTTGCACTCCACCGCGATCATCGAGGCACCGGCCATGGTGGCGGCCAGCGGCTGCGCCCCGCCCATGCCGCCCAGCCCGCCGGTGAGGATCCACTTGCCCTTGAGCGAGCCGCCGAAATGCTGCCGCCCGACCTCGGCGAAGGTCTCGTAGGTGCCCTGCACGATGCCTTGCGTGCCGATGTAGATCCACGAGCCTGCGGTCATCTGGCCGTACATCATCAGCCCGAGCTTATCGAGATGATGGAAATGCTCCCAGTTGGCATAGGCCGGCACCAGGTTGGAATTGGCGATCAGCACGCGCGGCGCGTCGGCGTGGGTGCGGAACACGCCGACCGGCTTGCCGCTCTGCACCAGCAGCGTCTCGTCGCTTTCGAGGTTTTTCAGTGCGCTGACGATGCGGTCGAAGCTTTCCCAGTCGCGCGCGGCCCGGCCGATGCCGCCGTAGACCACCAGTTCGTCGGGCTTTTCCGCCACCTCCGGGTCGAGGTTGTTCATCAGCATGCGCAGCGGCGCTTCGGTCGCCCAGCTCTTGGCATTGAGCGTCAGCCCACGCGGGCTTCTGATGATGCGCGAATTGTCGAGGCGTGTGGTCGGGCGGGTCATGGTCTGTCCTTTGGCGGGAGGGCGGTCAGCCTGTGCGTCCAAGGCCGGCGGCTGTTGCCAGCACGGCTTCGAGAAGATTGCCAAGCGTGGCCTGAAGCGGGGCCGCGCGCGCCGCATCGAAGCGCCAGGGCGGTGTTTCCTCGGCAAGGTAGGCGGCCATGCTGATCTCCATCTGGATGGCGTGCACGTTGCTGGCCGGCTGGCCATAGTGCCGCGTGATCCAGCCGCCCTTGAAGCGGCCGTTGATGGCATGGCTGAAGCCGCTGGCCCTGATGACGTGGCTGGCCACGGCCTCGATGGCAGGGTCCGCCGAGACGCCGCTGTTGGTGCCGAGGTTGAGCACCGGCAAGGTGCCCTCGAACAGGCGCGGGATGCGCGAGCGGATCGAGTGGCAGTCATACAGCACGCAATAGCCATGGATCGCCTTGCTGCGCGCGATCTCGGCGGCAAGTGCCGCGTGATAGGGCTCGAAATAGGCCGTGATCCGGGCCTTCGTCTCGGCATCGTCGGGCGGCACGGTCCAGATCGGCTCGCCATCGAAGGTCGTGGTCGGGATCAATTCCGTGGTGGCCTGCCCCGGATACAGCGAGATGCCGGCCGGATCGCGGTTAAGGTCGATCACGAAGCGCGACAGACTGGCCTCGATGACCGAAGGATTGAAGCGCTCGGCAAAAGTATAGAGCTGTCGCATGTGCCAGTCCGTATCGCCAACCTCCCGGCCTCTGGCATTGAGCGCATCATGGACCGCGTCCGGTAGCCGTGTGCCCGGATGGGGCAGTGACAGGATCAGCGGGCTCGTGCCTTGGGTCAGCGTGAAGGTCTGCATCGGCTTACTCCACCATCAGCGCGCCGAGCAGGTCCATCTGCCCGTCGGCCAGCGCGCCGCTGCGCACCAGCGCCGCTGTCGCCTCGATCTCGCCGGACAGCACGCGGTCCTCGCCGAGATAAGGCGAAGCTGTGCGGATGCAGGCCACGGCGCTGGCAAGGCGCGGGCTGGTCGTCAGCGGGGCGCGCATCTCGACGCCCTGCGCCGCCATCACCGCCTCGATGCCGATGATCCGCGAGAGGTTGTCGGCCATCGGCCCGAGCCGCCGCGCGCCATGGGTCGCCATCGAGACATGGTCCTCCTGGTTGGCGGAGGTGGGAATCGTGTCGATCACCGCCGGTGCCGCCCGCTGGCGGTTCTCGGATGCCAGCGCCGCGCTCGTCACCTCGGCGATCATGAAGCCGGAATTCAGGCCGGGTTCTTCCACCAGGAAAGCCGGCAGCCCCGACAGCACCGGATCGACCAGCATGGCGCAGCGCCGCTGCGTGATGTTGCCGATTTCGGTAGCGGCCAGCGCCAGCATGTCGGCGGCAAAGGCCACCGGCTCGGCATGGAAGTTGCCGCCCGACAGGATCTCGCCGGTTTCCAGCACCACCAGCGGGTTGTCGGTGACGGCGTTGGCTTCGTCGCGCAGCATCGTGGCCGCGCTGCGCATGACATCGAGCGCCGCCCCCATGACCTGCGGCTGGCAGCGGATCGAGTAGGGGTCCTGCACGCGCGGATCATCGGCCAGATGCGAGCGGCGGATGACGCTGTCTGCCATCAGTTCGCGCAAGGCGCTGGCCACCATGATCTGGCCGGGCTGACGCCTGAGCCGGTGCACGGCCTCGTGGAATGGTGTGTCCGAGCCCATGATCGCATCGGTCGACAGCGCCCCTGTCACCATGGCGGCGGCAAAGCAGCGCTCCAGCGCGAACAGCCCGTCGAGCGCCAGCGCGGTCGAGACCTGCGTGCCGTTGAGCAGCGCCAGCCCCTCCTTCGGCCCCAGCGTCACCGGTTCGAGCCCGGCCAGCGCCAGCGCTTCGCGCCCGCCAAGCACGGTGCCGGGCGCGCTGTCACGGCGGGTTGCCTCGCCTTCGCCGATCAGCACGGCGGCCAGATGGGCGAGGGGAGCGAGATCGCCCGACGCACCGACCGAGCCCTGCGCCGGGATCACGGGCAGGACGCCGCGGTTGAGCATGGCCAGCAGCAGCCGAACGGTGGCCGGCTGCACGCCCGATGCCCCCTGCGCCAGGCTGGCCAGCTTCAACGCCATCACCAGCCTGACCACGCGGGCCGGCAGCGGCTCGCCGACGCCGGCGCAATGCGAGCGCACGATGTTGACCTGCAATTGTGCCAGCCGGTCGACCGGGATGCGCACCGAAGCCAGCTTGCCGAAGCCGGTGTTGACGCCATAGACCGCATCGTTGCCGCGTGCTGCCTTCAGCAGCAGCGCGTGGCCCTGTTCGATGCGCGGCCAGCAGGCCCCGTCCAGTGCCAGGGCGGCCCCGGCATGGACGGCACGCCAGAGCGACAGTCCGGCCTCGCCCGGGTTCAGCAATGCGATCGTCATGGGAGTTCCTTGTGTTGCCCACGAGGCGGGCAGGACATGTGCTGTTCAGCCGGCATGGTCAGGAGCCCCGCCACACACGCCGCCAGAGCGGATTGAACCCCATCCGGTAGCACAGCTCCGCAGGCCGCTCGATCTCCCAGATGGCAAGATCGCACCACAGCCCGGCCCTGAGCATTCCCGCCTCGGCCTGCAGCCCCAGCGCCTTGGCCGCATGGCGCGTCACCCCCAGCAGCGCCTCCTCCGGTGTCAGCCGGAACAGCGTGCAGGCCATGTTGAGCGCCAGCAGCAGCGAGGTCAGCGGCGATGAGCCGGGGTTGCAGTCGGTCGCGACAGCCATCGCCGCCCCTGCCGCGCGCAGCAGGTCGACTGGCGGCACGCGGGTCTCGCGGATGAAATAGAAGGCACCCGGCAGCAGCACGGCCACCGTGCCGGCCTTCGCCAGCGCCTGCGCACCTGCCTCGTCGAGATGTTCGAGATGATCGGCCGATAGCGCCCCGAAGCTGGCCGCCAGCGCCGCGCCATGCAGATTGGAGAGCTGCTCGGCGTGGATCTTCACAGGCAGGCCGGCCGCTTTCGCAGCCTCGAACACAAGGCGGCTTTGTTCAGCCGAAAAGCCGATGCCCTCGCAGAACACATCGACAGCATCGGCCAGCTTCTCATCCGCCAGCCGACGCATCAGGTCCGGGCCGGTGACGAGATCGATGTAGCCATCGGCATTGCCGGCAAACTCGGGCGGCAGCGCATGGGCACCAAGAAAGGTGGTGCGCACCGTCACCGGCCGCTCCTGCCCCAGCCGGCGGGCCACAGCGAGTTGCCGCAGTTCGGTGTCGATCCGGAGGCCGTAACCGGACTTGATCTCGATGCTGGTCACGCCTTCGGACATCAGCATGGCCAGCCGTCTGTCGGCGCTGGCGAACAGGTCATCCGCACTGGCGGCGCGGGTGGCCTTGACCGTGGAGAGGATGCCGCCACCCGCCCGGGCGATCTCTTCGTAGCTCGCGCCGCCGAGCCGCATCTCGAATTCGTGCGCCCTGTCGCCGCCGAACACCAGATGCGTGTGGCAGTCGATCAGGCCCGGCGTGATCCAGCGGCCTTCGCAGTCGGTCACCTCGGCGCCTGCACTGGCCGGCAGGTCGGCTTCCAGGCCGGCAAACAGGATGCGACCGGTCGCATCGGCCATGATCGCGCCCTTGTCGATCAGCCCGAGGCTGGGACGCTCCGCATCCATGCTGGCAAGACGCGCATTGCGCCAGATCCTGACCCCCGGCACCGCCATCAAACCCCGTTCCACACGCTCGCCATGGCCGGACGATATGCTATCGGTGCTGGCATGCAAGCCGCTCCGCGTGATCGGGGCCATGCCCTGAGACACGACCTGCGACAACACGAGAGGCTGCGCCCGATGACCCTTCTGCATCTCGAACAGGCCCTGCTGGATGGCAAAATCGTCAGCGATGTGGCGGTTCTGGTCGAAAATGGCGTGATTGTCAGTGCCACGCCCGGCATGGCGCGCAAACGCGGCGCGGTCCGCATCAAGGGCCTGACGCTGCCGGGCATGCCGAACCTGCATAGCCATGCCTTCCAGCGCGGCATGGCCGGGTTGGGCGAGCGCCGCGGCGCCTCCGATGATTCGTTCTGGACCTGGCGCGAGGTGATGTATCGCTTCCTCGACCGGCTGAACCCCGATGATGTGGCGGCACTGGCGGCGCAGGCCTATGCCGAAATGCTCGAAGCCGGGTTCACCGGCGTTTGCGAGTTCCACTACCTGCACCATGACATTGATGGCAGGCCCTATGGCGATCTCGCCGCCATGGCCGGTGCCATCGCGCAGGCCGCCGGCGAAACCGGAATCGGCCTCACCCTGCTGCCGGTGTTCTATCGCCATGGCGGGTTTGGCGGGCAGGCACCGGGCCACGGCCAGCGCCGCTTCATCTGCGATCCCGAGCTGTTCCAGCGGCTGGTGGCGGAAAGCCGCAAGGTGCTGGCCGGGCTCGATGGCGCGGTGCTTGGCATCGCGCCGCATTCCCTGCGCGCCGTGGGCCGCGAGGATCTCGATCTGGCGGTTTCGCTGGCCGGCGGCGGACCGGTCCACCTACACATCGCCGAACAGGAGAAGGAGGTGGCCGATTGCCTCGCCTGGTCAGGCCAGCGCCCGGTGGAATGGCTGCTCGGCGAGTTGCCGGTCGATGCGCGCTGGTGCCTGATCCATGCCACCCACCTCAGCCCGGCCGAGCGGGACGGCATCGCGGCCAGCGGCGCGGTGGCGGGCCTATGTCCGGTCACCGAGGCCAATCTGGGCGACGGCATCTTTGACGGCGTCGCCTTTGCCGCCGGCGGCGGGCATTTCGGTGTCGGCACGGACAGCAACGTCCAGATCGGCGTGGCGGCCGAACTGCGCCAGCTCGAATACTCCCAGCGCCTGCGCGATCGCCGCCGGGCGCGCCTCGCCCCGGTCGATGGCTCGGTCGGGGTTGCGCTGTATCGCGCGGCACTGGCGGGCGGCGCCATGGCCAGCGGGCGCGCCGTGGCGGCCATCGCCGCCGGCTGCCGCGCCGATCTGGTGACGATCAACACCGATCACCCCGCGCTGGTCGGCCGCAGCGGCGAGACCCTGCTGGACAGCGCCATCTTCGCTGCGCGCGAGTTGCCCGTGCGCGAGGTCAGGGTCGGCGGCAAGCTGATGGTCGAGCGCGGCCAGCATGTGCATGCCGTCGCGATCCGCCAGCGCTTCGCCTCCGTGATGCGCCGGGTGCTGGCCTGACCGCCCCGGAGCCGCCGCGCGCGGTCCGGCGTTTGCAAGCCTGAGCCCTGACACCGGATTTCGCGGCCTGGCTGTGCCATTGTGGCACAGCGGCGCACCGAAACCGGGCAGGAGCATCCGCGATGGCTGCAAGCGCCGCATCTCCAACGCCAAACCGTCTGCTCTGGGCCGATGTGGCCCGTGGCCTGTGCATCGTGCTGGTGGTGATGATGCACTCCACGCTCGGCGTGCAGGAGGCCATGAATGCGACGGGCTGGCTGAACCCGGTGGTCGAGTTCGCCAAGCCTTTCCGGATACCGGCCTTCTTTCTGGTGGCTGGCCTGTTTTTCGCGCCGATGCTGACCCGCTCCTGGCCCGATCTGATCGACCGCCGCCTGCTCAGGCTGGTCTATGTGCTGGCGCTGTGGTCGCTGCTGCTGTTCGTGGCCAAGGGCGGATTTCTGGCGCTCGAAAGCCTCAGGCAGGGTGCGCGCTGGTTCCTGCTGGCGCTGCTTGAGCCGCCATCCGCGCTCTGGTTCATCCACGCATTGATCCTGTTTTCGCTCGCGGCGCGGCTGCTGGCCGCCCTGCCGGGCTGGCTGGTGCTGGCCGCTGCGGCCACCCTGCATCTGGCGGCGCCCGTCACCGGCTGGACGGCCATCGACGAGTTTGCCAGCCGCTTCGTGTTCTTCGTGCTCGGCTGTCAGGTCGCCGGCGGGCTTGCGGCCTTCGCGGCTGGTCCGGCCCTGCGGCGCGGGCTGGCCTCCAGCATCGTCGCGCTGGCTGTGGTGATCAATGCCGCCGCCGTCTGGCCTGCCGCCTTCGGGCTTGCGGCGCTGCCGGCGATGCTGGTCCCGTTGCAGTCCTTGCTGCTCGGCGTCACCGGCGCGCTGGCGCTGGTGGTCGTGGCGGTCCATCTGGCACGCGGTCCGGTCGGTCTGGCGCTGGCCTATGCCGGCACGCGGTCGCTGGCGATCTACGTGTCCTTCACCGTCCCGATGGCTGTCATGCGCATCGTGCTCGTCAAGTCCGGGCTGATCGCCGATGTCGGCCTTGTCTCACTGCTGGTGACTTGCACCGCGCTGCTCGCGCCCCTCATGTTCGAGGCCGTGGCGCGGCGCTTTGGCCTGTCGCTGCTGTTCGACCTGCCAGGGGCGAAGAGGTCCGTGCGGCCAGCCCCGTCCGTCACAGGAACTCGGCAATCTCGCTCATCGGTTTGCGCGTGATCGCCGGCACGGTGACGTTGTCCGCCGGATAACCCACGACCAGCAGGATCAGCGCCTTTTCATTGTCGGGCCGTCCGCAGATCTCGTTGAGGAAGTTCATCGGCGCGGGCGTGTGCGTCAGCGTCGCCAGCCCGGCCTGATGCAGCGAGGCGATCAGCAGGCCGGTGGCAATCCCGACCGATTCGGGCACGTAGTAGTGCTTGATCTTACCGCCCTCGGCATCGTGCCCCCAGCGCTGCGCGAAGATCACGATCAGCCACGGCGCTGTTTCAAGGAACGGCTTGCTGGCATCGGTGCCAAGATGGGACAGCGCGCCAAGCCATTCCTCGCCGGCGCGGCCTGCATAGAAGGCGCGCTCCTCTTCCTCCGCCCCTTCGCGGATGCGCTGCTTGATCTCGGTGCTGCTGATGCAGGCAAAGGTCCACGGCTGCTGGTTGGCCCCCGATGGCGCGCTGCCAGCCGTCATCACTGCTGCCTCGATGATGGCGCGCGGCACGGGCCGGCCTGAGAATTCGCGCACGCTGCGCCGCTTCTGCATCACCGACCGGAACGCCTCGGCGCGGGCCAGCATGTCCGGCTCCGGCAGCGGCTGGAAATCGAGCGGCATGGTGGCGTGGGGCTTGGCCATGATGCGGTCCTTGAGGCAAGTTCAACGGTGGGCAGGTGCATCCTTGTGCCTTGCGGGCGCGCTGGCAAGCGCCTGCGTGATGGGTCTCTGGGAAGTCTTGCCGGGCCGGGTTGCTCGCCTCCTGCCCAACTCGGCATGGACCGGCCCGCGCCCGCGCACTATGGTCCGTCCATGACTGACACAGCCGCTTCTCCCGCGCCCGTCTCGCCGCATGACCATGTCGTTCTGGTCGATGGCTCGGGCTACATCTTCCGCGCCTACCATGCGTTGCCGCCGCTGACGCGCAAATCCGACGGGCTGCCGGTCGGCGCGGTCGCAGGCTTCTGCAACATGCTGTGGCGGCTGCTCCGCGACAAGATCGACGGCGAGAAGGCCACCCATATCGCGGTCATCTTCGATGCCTCGTCCGAGACCTTCCGCAACCAGCTGTATGACCAGTACAAGGCCAACCGCACCGAGCCACCCGAGGATTTGCGCCCGCAATTCGGGCTGATCCGCGCTGCCACGCGCGCCTTCGACCTTCCGTCCATCGAGATGCGCGGCTTCGAGGCCGACGACCTGATTGCCACCTATGCCCGCATCGCTGACGAGGCCGGCGCGACTGTCACCATCATCTCCTCCGACAAGGACCTGATGCAGCTCGTCAACGACAACGTCTCGATGTTCGACACGATGAAGGACAAGAAGATCACCGCGCCCGAGGTGGTCGAGAAGTTCGGCGTGCTGCCGGACAAGGTCGTCGAGGTCCAGGCCCTGTCGGGCGATTCGGTCGACAATGTTCCCGGCGTTCCCGGCATCGGCATCAAGACAGCGGCGCAACTGGTCGGCGAGTATGGCGATCTCGAAGGCATCCTTGCTGCCGCAGCCGATGGCCGGATCGCCCAGCCCAAGCGCCGCGAGGCTCTGGTCGAGCATGCCGAAAAGGCCCGCATCTCGAAGAAGCTGGTGATGCTGGATGCGCATGTGCCGCTGGAAGTGCCGATCGGCGACCTGCGGGTGGTCGATCCCGACCCGCGCAACCTGATCGCCTTCCTGAAGGCGATGGAGTTCAACACCGTCACCCGCCGCGTGGCCGAAGCCTACGAGGCCGATGCCTCCGCCATCGATGCCGATGCCGCGCTCTCTGTGCTCGGGGCCGGCACGGGCTGGAGCACGGGCGAGGGGGCCATCGACAGCGCGCCAGCCGGCGGCGCAACCGAGCCCGGCACCGCACCGGTTGCCGGCAAGGCCGCTTCCGCCGCAGGCATCGGCACGCCAGCTTTTGAGGCCGACCGCCATGCCGGGCTGGTGGCCGACGCGATCAGGGCGCTGCCAGTCGACCGCAGCCGCTACGAGACAGTCCGCAGCGCAGCGCGGCTGGCCGAATGGGTGGCCATGGCCCGAGAGGCCGGCGTGGTCGCCATCGACACCGAGACCACGGCGCTCGATGCCATGGTGGCCGATCTCGTCGGCGTCTCGCTGGCGGTCGCGCCCAATGTCGCCTGTTATGTGCCGCTGCTGCACCGGGGCGGATCGGACCTGTTCGGCAGCGGGCTGGAACCTGACCAGATCCCCGCCGCCGAGGCCATCGCGATCCTCAAGCCGCTGCTGGAAGACGGCGCGGTGCTCAAGGTCGGCCAGAACCTCAAGTATGACTGGCTTGTGCTGGTGCGCCACGGCATCGCGATCGCGCCCGCCGACGACACGATGCTGATGAGCTACGTGCTCGATGCCGGCCTCAACAGCCATGGCATGGACAAGCTGTCCGAACTGCACCTCGGCCATGCCACCATTCCGTTTTCGGAGGTGGCCGGCACCGGCAAGGCGATGGTCACCTTCGACCGCGTGCCGATCGACAAGGCCTCGACCTATGCCGCCGAGGATGCGGACGTGACCTTGCGGCTCTGGCGCATCTTCAAGGCGCGCCTTGCCGCCAGTGGCCGGCAATCGGTCTACGAGACGCTGGAACGGCCGCTCGTTCCCGTGCTCGCCCGCATGGAGCGTCGCGGCGTTGCCATCGACCGCCAGATCCTGTCGCGGCTGTCGGGCGATTTTGCCCAGAAGGCGGCGGCGTTGGAGGACGAGATCCAGCAACTTGCCGGCGAGCGCTTCAATGTCGGCTCGCCCAAGCAGCTTGGCGACATCCTGTTCGGCAAGCTTGGCCTGCCCGGTGCCAAGAAGACCGCGACCGGCCAGTGGGCCACGGGCGCGGGCGTGCTCGAAGATCTCGCCGAGCAGGGCCATGCGCTGGCCGCCCGCATCCTCGACTGGCGACAGCTCACCAAGCTGAAATCGACCTACACCGATGCGCTGCCCGCCTATGTGAATGCTGCGACCGGGCGCATCCACACCTCGTTCTCGCTGGCCGCCACCACCACGGGCCGGCTCTCATCCTCCGAGCCGAACCTGCAGAACATCCCGGTCCGCAACGCCGAGGGCCGGCAGATCCGCACCGCCTTCATCCCCGAAAAGGGCATGAAGCTGATCTCGGCGGATTACAGCCAGATCGAACTGAGGCTGCTGGCGCACATTGCCGACATCCCCCAGCTCCGGCAGGCCTTTGCCGACGGCATCGACATCCACGCCATGACCGCCTCCGAGATGTTCGGCGTGCCGGTCAAGGACATGCCGGGTGAGGTGCGCCGCCGCGCCAAGGCCATCAACTTCGGCATCATCTACGGCATCTCCGCCTTCGGGCTGGCCAACCAGCTCGGCATCGGCCGCGAGGAAGCCGGTGCCTACATCAAGAAGTATTTCGAGCGCTTCCCCGGCATCCGCGCCTACATGGACGAGACCAAGGCCTTCGTGCGCAGCCATGGCCATGTCACCACCATTTTCGGGCGCGTCTGCCACTATCCGCAGGCCTCTTCCAAGAACCCGCAGGAGCGCGCCTTCGTCGAACGGCAGGCCATCAATGCCCCCATCCAGGGCTCGGCCTCGGACATCATCCGCCGCGCCATGATCCGCATGGAGGGTGCCCTCGCCGAGGCTGGCCTCAATGTGCGCATGCTGCTCCAGGTCCACGACGAACTGGTGTTCGAGGCCCCGGAGGCCGAGGTCGAGCGCGCCTTGCCGGTGATCCGCAAGGTGATGATCGATGCGCCGTTCCCGGCTGTCAGCCTGAAAGTGCCGCTCCAGGTCGATGCCCGCGCCGCCGGCAACTGGGATGAGGCGCACTGATCAGGCCGGCGGTCTCGTCACCCGGCGCAGCGTCAGGTTGATGCGCCCGCCCTGCGGCAGCAGGGTCGAGGTGCCGGCGATGACCCTGTCGATGCCATGGAAAGCCAGCCGCGCCGGCCCGCCGAAGCTCAGCGCATCGCCCGATTGCAGCTTCAGCGACATGGTCCTGCCGCCGCGCGACGTGCCTCCCACCCGGAACACGGCGGTGTCGCCCAGCGAAAGCGACAAAACCGGCGCGTCGAGGTCGTCCTCGTCCCGGTCCTGATGCAGGCCCATCTTCGCCTTGGCGTCGTAGAGATTGATCAGGCAGGCTTCGGGCGGGTGCGGATAGCCGGCCAGCGCTTGCCACGCCGCCAGCAGCGCATCAGGCATCGCGGGCCAGGGCTCGCCTGTTTCCGGATGCTCTGGCTGGTAGCGATAGCCCGTCTCGTCCGAGACCCAGCCCAACGCGCCGCAATTGCTCATCCTGACCGAGAACGGCTTTCCGGTCCGGGGCATGCGCGGCACGAACAGCGGGGCGGCCTTCACCACGGCGCGCAGGTCCGCCAGCAGGGCCTCCTGTGCCGGCCGGTCAAGCCAGCTCGGATGATGCACGACGCCGGGCGCAATCTCGATGCGGTTGGTCATCGGCGCAGCCTCGCCTGGCGCTGCGCCCGTCAGTCCTTGAGGATGTCCTTCGAAGCGACGCTCGTGTCCGCGTTGAGTCGGTAGACAATGGGCTGGCCGGTGGCCAGTTCGACATGCACGATCTGGTCCGGCGTCAGCCGGTCGAGCACCATGATCAGGGCGCGCAGCGAGTTGCCATGGGCGGCCACCAGCACGCGCTCGCCGGCCATCACGCGCGGCAGGATGTCGGTCACGAAATAGGGCAGGGTCCGCGCCACAGTGTCCTTGAGCGACTCGCCCCCCGGAGGCGGCACATCATAGCTGCGCCGCCAGATGTGCACCTGCTCGTCGCCATACTTGGCGGCCGTCTCCGCCTTGTTGAGGCCAGACAGGTCGCCATAGTCGCGCTCGTTCAGCGCCACGTTGCGGATGGTTTGCAGCGTCGGCTGGCCCATCTCGTCGAGGATGAGCTGGCAGGTCTTCTGCGCCCGGCTGAGATCGGAGGTGAAGGCGATGTCGAAGCTTAGGCCCTTGGCCTTCAGCCGCTTGCCGCCATCGATCGCCTCCTGCACGCCCAGCGCCGTCAGGTCAGGGTCCTTCCAGCCGGTGAACAGGTTCTTCAGGTTCCAGTCGCTCTGGCCATGGCGGCAGAGCACGAGTGTTCCGGCAGCGGGCGATGGCTTGCTCATCGTTCAGTCCTTCAGTCCCAAAACGTCATCCATGTCATAAAGGCCCGGCTTCTTCCCGCGCGCCCAGAGTGCCGCCCGGATCGCGCCGCGCCCGAACAGCCCGCGATCCTCCGCCCGGTGGCCGATCTCGATCCGCTCGCCCTGACCTGCGAAGATCACGCTGTGCTCGCCGATCACGGTGCCGCCTCGCAAGGTGGCAAAGCCGATGGTGCCGGGCTCGCGGGCGCCGGTCACGCCATCGCGCACGGCAACCTTCTTGTCCGCCAGCGCCACCTTGCGGCCATCCGCAGCGGCCTTGCCGAGCAGCAGCGCGGTGCCGGATGGCGCATCGATCTTCATGCGGTGGTGCATTTCCAGCACTTCGATGTCCCAGTCATCGCCCAGTGCCGCTGCCGCGCGGCGCACGAGCCCGGCGAGCAGGTTGACGCCAAGGCTCATGTTGCCGGACTTGACGATGGTGGCGTGGCGCGCCGCCGCCTCCAGCCTGTGCAGGTGCTTGTCCTCGAAGCCGGTGGTGCCGATGACGTGGACAATGCGCGCCTGCGCCGCGAACGCCGCCATGGCGCAGGACACGTCCGGCACCGTGAAATCGAGAATGCCGTGCGCCTCGACGATAGCTGCCAGCGGATCATCGCTGATCGCCACGCCATTGGGCTTGAGCTCAGCCACACTGCCCGCATCCTGCCCGACCAGGTCCGAGCCGGCACGCTCCAGCGCCGCATGCAGCACCACGTCGGGGTTCTCGGCAATGGCCCGCACCAACGTCCGCCCCATGCGCCCGCCAGCGCCGACAACAACGAGCTTCATGGGGTGGGACATGGGGTAGGGCTCCGCGTTGCCGGCTGTTTAGATCAAGTCCGGGAAAAGTGGAAACCGGATTTGCGGGAAGTCATGGGCAGGACGGAGAGCAATTCTCAGCCAGTGTCATGGCCGCCCTTGTGGCGGCCATCCCGGCGCCGATGCGCTGTGCACTTTGCGCCAAGATCACCGGCACAAGGCCGGTGATGACATGGAACGACTGTTGGCAATCATATCTGGCGCCTTGATTGGGCAGGGACCTGTCGAGGCGCGTCACTGACGAGCACTGGCTGGATGACCACGTTGTAAGCGAGACGATCGAGATCGCGCAGTGCCGGTTTCACTCTTGGGTGAAGGCTGGCCTAGGTCCTGCGAACGAATTTTGCACCGTTTCGGCCCGTTACATAAATCGAGATATATATGAAACAGCATGGGAACCGTTTCGATGACACCGCGCGAAGTTCTTGAAGAGTGGGTGCGCCGCTTCAATGCCGGAGATGCGGACGCCATCGCCAGCCTTTACCACGATGACGCTATCAACCATCAGGTTGTCACTCAGCCCGTAGTCGGAAAAGAAGCGATAAGGGCGGAGTTCCAACGGGAGTTCTCATTGGCCAAAATGGTCTGCATCCCAGAGAGAATTCACGAAGCAGGGGAAGTCGCCATCTTGGAGTGGAAAGACCCATTAGGTTTGCGAGGTTGCGGCTTCTTCACAATCAGTAATGATCGCATAGCCTTTCAGCGCGGTTATTGGGACAAGTTGTCTTTTCTCAAGCTGCATAGTTTGCCGATTGAATGACGGCTGTGTCGCACAGCTCAAGATTTGTGCAACACGCTCCCCCATTTGAAATCGCGGCATTTTCTCGGTGCAGAAATCAGGCGCGAAACACGGGCGAAGGATCAGACTGCGGCTTTATTGCACGACCACCCCTCACGCCACCGCCCTGATCGTCCGCCTCACCTTCTCGACCAGTTCGTCGATCTGGCTTTCGGTGATGATCAGGGGCGGGGTCAGGGCCAGCGTGTCGCCGGTGTAGCGCAGCATCAGGCCCTCGTTGTGGAAGGCGTGGTCCATCGCGGCGAAGCCGCGCTTGGTGGGGCCGTCCGCATGGGGGATCAGGTCGATGCCGGCCACCAGCCCGAGCGTGCGGATGTCGACCACGTTGGGCTCCCCCTTCAGGCTCATGATGGCCTCGGCCCAGAGCGGTTCGAGGTCGCGCGTGCGCTCGAACAGGCCTTCCTCGCGGTAGATGTCGAGCGCAGCCAGCGCGGCGGCGGCGGCCAGCGGGTGTCCCGAATAGGTGTAGCCGTGGAACAGCTCGATCGCGTGGTCGGGGCCGTTCATGAAGGCGTCGTAGATGCCCTTGCGCACCAGTACCCCGCCCATCGGCACGGCACCGGAGGTGACGCCCTTGGCAAAGCAGATCATGTCCGGAATGACGCCATAGCGCTCGGCGGCGAAGGCATACCCGAGGCGGCCGAAGCCCGAGATCACCTCGTCGAAGATCAGCAGGATGCCATGCTTCGTGCAGATCTCGCGCAGCTTCTTGAGATAGCCCACGGGCGGTGGCAGCACCCCGGTCGAGCCGGCCATCGGCTCCACGATCACGGCGGCCACGGTCGATGCGTCATGCAGCGTGACGATGCGTTCGAGCTCGTCCGCCAGGTGCCCGCCCCATTCGGGCTCGCCCTTCGAGAAGGCCTGCTTCTCGCGGTTGTAGGTGGTCGGCATGTGGTCGACGCCGGCCAGCAAGGAACCAAAGAACTTGCGGTTGCTGACGATGCCGCCGACCGAGATGCCGCCGAAGCCGACGCCATGGTAGCCGCGTTCGCGCCCGATCAGCCGGGTCTTGGAGCCCTTGCCGGTGACATTCCAGTAGGCGATGGCGATCTTCAGCGCCGTGTCGACCGCCTCCGAGCCCGAGCCTGCGAAGAACACATGGTCGAGATCGCCCGGTGCCAGCGCGGCCACGCGGGCTGCGGCGGCGAACACCTTGGGGTGGCCGAACTGGAAGGCCGGCGCATAGTCGAGTTCCTCGGCCTGCGCCTGGATGGCCTGGATGATCGGCCGGCGCGCATGGCCGGCATTGCAGCACCACAGGCCGGCCGTGCCGTCCATGATCGGCTTGCCCTCGGTGGTGTAGTAATGCATGCCCTCGGCCCGGCTGATCATGCGCGGAGCCTTCTTGAAGGCGCGGTTCGCGGTGAAGGGCATCCAGAACGACTCGAGGTCGTTGGGCTGCTCGGCCGGGCGCGGTGTCGAGGGGGACATGCGGGTTCTCCTGAAGGCGGCTCGCGCGCCACGGAGCGGCGCAACTGGCATCAGCCTAGCAATCCTGCGGCGCAAGTAAACCTTGCCAGCGCAGGTCTCGTCCCGCATTCGCGCATGCGGATCGCGCCGGCTCCGCTGCGGCACACGATTTGCGTTCCCATACCTGACCTATTGGATTAACTTGTCCGGAGGTTTGCGATGCCGTCCCTCGACAAGGTGTCGCATCCATCTTGACCGAGGACCGACGTGAACGAGACCAGCAGGCCCGATCTCGCGCCTATTCTCGGTGATGTCTCCGAGGCAGAGGCTCGCGCCGCGCTGGCCCGGCTGGTCGAGAGCCCCGCGTTTCGCACAGCCCCGCAACTGGCGGCTTTCCTGGGCTATGTTGTCAACACTGCGCTAGCCGGTCGGCCGGGCGAGATCAAGGGCTACACCATCGCGGTCGAGGCTCTGGGTCGCCCCGGAGATTTCGACCCGGTGGTCGATCCGATCGTGCGCGTCGAGGCTGGCCGGCTGCGCCGTGCGCTGGATGCCCACTATGCCGGTGAGGGGGCCAGCGACCCGGTCCGGGTGCGGATCCCGCGCGGCTCCTATGTGCCGCAATTTGTCCGCCAGTCTGGTGAGGCCGCGCTCCTTGATGGCGTTTCAGGCCCGCTTGCCGCAGCGGCCATCATGCCGGCCCCGGCCTCACCTGGCGAGGCAGGGCCCGCGCCCGCTTCTGCACCGCCGCTTCCCGCCGCCCGCCCGCTTGCCCCGCGCTTGCTGCTGGCGGGCGTCGCGGCCGTGGCGCTCGTCGGCGCCGGGCTGTTCTGGAACGGGCAGCGCGACCTGCTCCCCGAGAGCTCCACCACGGTTGAGGAATTGACATCGGCAATACGCCAGCAGCCATCGGTCCTGGTGGTTGGCCTGAGCGGCTCGGACCCGGCTTTGTCGGCAGCAATGCTGAACTACGACAACCAGTTGTCGGACGCCCTGGCCCGCTTCGATGAATTCTCGGTGCTGAAGGCCGCGCCTGCCGCGACCACCGTCTTGCCGACCTATCGCTTCGAGCATGCCGCCCAGTTCATCAGCAACACGGTGCTTCAGGCCTCGTCGCGGCTGGTGTATGCCCCGACCGGTCGCGTGGTCTGGACATCGAGCGTTGAAGTGCCAGCCACCGCTATGGCGCGCAACGACCAGATCCGCGAACTTGCCAGGGGCGCAGCCGTGCGCGTCGCGCAGCCCTATGGTTTGATCCATGCCGATCTGAGGGCGCACGCCATCGGCGGTGGGCCGGTGCAATGCGTGGTCCGCACCTATGATTACTGGTCCGAGCCGTCCAGCACGCGCCATGCCGAAGTCCGCGAATGCCTTGAGACCACGGTCAGGAACGACCCTCTCTATCATCCGGGCTGGGCGCTGCTCGCCATGATCCACCTCGACGAATACCGCATCGGCTACAACCCGATGCCGGGTTCGGCGCTGGACAGGTCCCGCCGCGCCGCGCAGCGCGCGGTGACGCTGGCCCCCGAAAGCGCCCGCGCCCTGCAGGCGCTGATGGCCGTGCAGACGGTCAGCGGCGACACCGAGGAGGCGTTGCGCACCGGCTTCGAGGCCGTACGCCGCAACCCGTTCGACACGGATATTCTGGCTGATCTGGGCGCGCGGCTCACGCAGGCGGGGCGCCCGCGCGAGGGGCGGCCGCTGCTGTTGCGCGCCGCCGAGGTCAACCGCGTCCGGCCGGTCTGGCACGAATTCTACCTGTTTCTCTCCGCCCGTGCAGTTGGGGACGCGGACGGGGCGCGCTCGGCGTTGCGCTCACTCGAGCTGGCCGATGCCCCGCTGGCCCTGCTCGCCCGCGCCGTCGCCGCCTCCGATCTCGGCCAGCGCGACAAGGCTCTTAGCGCGATGCGGCAACTGGCCAGCCTCTCGCCCGTGTTCGGCGACAATGCCGGCGAGTTCCTCGACCGCGCCTTCTTCGCCCGCGACGTGCGCGCCATGCTGCTCGAAGCGCTCGAAGCGGGCGGCCTCAGCGAACTGGCCAAGGGCTGATAGCCGCGGCCCGTGGCAGCCAACCTGTGCTGCCGTCAACCCTGCCATCGCTTCCTGCGGAAGCAGCCTGGCGAGCCTGTCCGCGATGGGCCGGCTGTCGTAGTCTGGGCGAAGTGATTCGCGGATCGGCCCGCTCCCCCACTTTGTCGATCTTGAGGTTGAGACATGGCGGCCCAGCCAAATTCAGCGCAGAATGCCGCGCAGCCTGCCCGCCGCTGGCTGCCGAGCATCGAGCCGGCCTTGCGCAGGCCGCTGCTCAGCGTCCTGCTGGGCATCGGAGCGGCCTGTGGTCTCGCCGTCATCCTCCCCCCGTTGCTGGCCCTGCCGGTGGCGCTTGCAGTGATCGGGCTGTCGGGCCTGTCCGCCCTGCTGGTGCTGGATGCCCGCCGCAAGCGCGAGGCTGACGGTCTTGCCGCCAATGTCGGCGAACTCAATGTGCGGCTGGCCGCCACCCGGATCAAGCTGGATGGCCTCAGGTCGCGGATCGATTCCGAGCCCCTGCGCGAGGCTGACATCGCTCCCACCCGCGCCTCGCTGGCCGAACTCACCGCCGAGGTCGGGCTGCTTGGCGGCGTGCTGCGCGATGTGGCCAACGCCGTGTCGGAGCATGAGACCCGGCTCGCCAGCGCCGATGCCGAGGCCCGCAAGGCCGAGAAGGCCCCGGCCGGCCCAGCGGCGGCATCACCGTCCTCGCCCGGCTCCTCAGTCTCATCCGCAGCCCCGCGCGAAGTGGGCAGGCAGGGTCTGTCCGGCACGCTGGTGGCGCAGCCGGCCTCGCTGGTCGATGCCGAATTGCGCAAGCGCGACGAGGCGCGCCTGTCGGCAATCATGACGGCGTTCGGTTCCGGTGGCATCGAGGTTCATCTCCAGCCCGTGGCGGCGCTGCCAATGCGCCGCACGGTCGGCTACGAGGCGCTGGCGCGGCTGAAGCTTGCCGATGGCACCCAGTTGATGCCGTCCGAGTTCATCGCCGCCCTCGAACGGTCAGGGCAGGGCGCCAGCCTTGATGCGCAGGTGCTGACGCAGGTTCTCGCCATTGCCGGCCATCTCAATGCCAAGGGCCACGATCACTTCATCAGCCTCAATCTCTCTGGCGGCACATGGTCCGATGCGCGCGCGCTCGGCTCCATTGCCCGCGTGCTTGAAACTTTCCGTTCGCAGGCCGCGCGGCTGGTCATCGAGGTGCCGCAGCGCATCTACCGGCAGATGGACCCCACGCGGCTGGGCATCATCGGGGCGATGTCGGCCAACGGTGCCCGCTTCGCGCTTGATCAGGTGAGCGACCTCAGGATCGACCCGGCAGCCCTGGCGGATCGCGGTATCTGCTTTGTCAAGGCTCCGGCGCTGATGCTGGCCGAGATGGGCGAACGCCAGAGCGGGCTCGACATCGACATCGGCGATCTCGCCCAATTGCTGCGCCGCGCCGGGATCGAACTCATCGGCGAGCGCGCCGAGACCGATCGGCAGGTCGCCGACCTGTTGGACCTCGACGTGCGCTTTGCCCAGGGCTTCGCGATTTCGCAGCCGCGCCCGGTCAGGCCCGATGTCTTCCAGCCCGTTGCCTCCGGTGCTGCCGAGCCGGCAACGCCCGCCCGCGAAGCGCTGGTCGAGAACCTGCCCATCGCCGCGACCGGGCAACGGCCGGCCCGCCCCCCTGATCAGGGCGAGCGTGTTCCGTTCCGCGCCGTGCTGCGCCGCGCCTGAGCCGCCGTCGGGGCAGTTCCAGCGCTGGAGCCGGAGGCTTGACGTGTGCGCCTGCCTCGGTCACTCAACGCAGGCCGCATGTCTTCCGGAGAGCGCATGACCGATCAGCCTCAGGCCAGTTCCATGGTGCCATCCACACCGCTCCCCGCGCCGCGAGCCGAGCTTGTCGGCGGCTTCTACATGCTGTCCTGCGGGATCGACGTGCTGCTCTGCGATGTCTGGGGCGTGGTCCACAATGGCCAGACCGCCCACAAGGCCGCCTGCGCGGCGCTCGAGATGTTCCGCGCCGCTGGCGGCACGGTGATCATGGTCTCCAACGCCCCGCGTCCTTCCGTGGACGTGGTGCCGCAGCTGCTGTCATATGGCGTTCCCGCGACGGCCTTTGATCGCATCATCACCTCCGGCGATGTCACGCGGCAGTTGATCACGGCGCGCGCCGGGCAATCCTGCGTCCATATCGGGCCGGAACGTGATCTGACCCTGTTTCAGGGCCTGAACGTGGCGCTTACCGATGCCGCAATCGCCGATTACTGCATCTGCACGGGCTTTGCCGATGATGAGACGCAGACCCCGGATGACTATGCCGTCACACTCGACCTGATGGCGGCGCGCGGTCTGACCATGATCTGCGGCAACCCCGATCTCATCGTCGAGCGCGGCAAGAAGCTGATTCCCTGCGCCGGTGCCCTGGCAATGGCCTACGAGGCCAGGGGCGGCGCAGTGATCTATGCCGGCAAGCCGCATCTGCCTGTCTACCAGCAGGCGCTGATGCTGGCAGAACAGGTGCGCGGCGCTGCCATCAATCTGGCGCGCGTGGCGGCCATCGGCGATGCGGTGCGAACCGACGTGGCCGGCGCAGCCGCGCTCGGCGTGCGCTCGATCCTGCTGCTCGACGGCATTCACTGGCACGATGTCGGGGCCGATGCCTGGCCAGGTGGCTACCGTGACTGGCTGTCGCGGCAGGCCGTCCAGCCGCACTATGTGATGCCGCGCCTCAACTGGTAGTGGCGAACAGCCAATCGACCGTTTCCTGCGGGATCGCTCCTGCGCCGCCCGGCCCGTGCACCATGTTGGCGTCGTTCCAGGCTGCGCGCTGCCGCTCGACCTCGCCCTGGAAAACCGTGACGGGGCCGACCTCGCCGGACAGCGCCGTGCCGTGCCCGGCCTTGACGGCGCTGGCGAAGATCCGGAGGCGTTCTTCCATTGCCTGCAGCGTGTGGGTCACACGTTGCAGACGTTGTCCGGTCAGGTCCTGGAAGCTGCACGCTTCCATCAGCGCGAACATGCGCTGCTCCACCAGCATGCGGTAATCGTTGCCGGTCTGCGTGGCGGCGAGCAGGTCTTCGGCTGCTTCCAGAATCGTGTCGGCCGCCGAGCGCGTCGAGGCCAGCACGTCGTTGATGTCGAGCTGGACGGCCCCGAGCTTGGTCTCGGCGATGTCGAGCACGCCGAGGCGGCTGATCGCTGTCCTCAGCTCAGCCATGCGGGCGGCGACCGTGCCGATCTCGCGCGCCGGCCCGCCGCGGTCGGCGGGGTCTGAAGGGGCGGCTGGCCTCAGGACGCTATGTGGCATGGACCGATCTTTCGGAGGCGTGGATCGATCAGGCGCCGCAGACAGCTTCGATTTTTGACTTCAGGGTCTGGGCGTTGAAGGGCTTGACGATGTAGTTGTTCACGCCGGCTTTCTTGGCCGCAATCACGTTCTCGGTCTTGGACTCGGCCGTGACCATGATGAAGGGCGTGGCGCGCAGCCCGTCATCGGAGCGGACCTGGCGCAGCAGTTCGTAGCCCGTCATCGGCTCCAGGTTCCAGTCGGAGAGGACGAGGCCGTAGTTCTTCTGCTTCAGCTTGTCGAGCGCAGCCGTTCCGTCGGCCGCATCGTCAACATCCTCGAAGCCAAGCTGCTTGAGCAGGTTCTTTATGATCCGGACCATCGTCTGGTAATCATCGACAACCAGAATCGGCATGGACGTGTCGAGGGCCATCATACTGCTCCGTCAAACGCGTGATCCACTGTCGCGGATCGAAAAGGCGGGCCGCACAGACTGCGGACATTCGCCTGACGGGTTATCATGGGGTGATTGACAACGGGTTAAGTCGCCCATCCCGCCGACGCCGCCTGCACTTGACGCCGCCCCCACTTCGCGTCACCTCGCAGCCGGGAAAGGGTGGTGCTCGCCTGCTCCTGCCCGCCTTCCGGCCCAGCCCACACTCCTCTTGCGCGGACCTTTCCCATCGTGACGTCTCGCTCCGACCAGTCTCACGCGATCGCCGGGCACGATCGGACGCCTGCCCTGTGGACGGGGAAAGGTGCCGTGCCTGATCGCCTGCGCGGCGCGGTATGCGCCATCGGCAACTTCGATGGCCTGCATCTGGGCCACAAGGCCCTGCTCGCTGCCGCAGCCGAGGCAGGCGCGCGCCTTGGCCGCCCGGTCGGGTTGATCACCTTCGAGCCGCATCCACGCAGCTTCTTCAGGCCGGACGCTCCGGTGTTTCGCCTGAGTCCGGCCGGGTTGCGCCGAGACCTTGCGGCGCAGCATGGCTGCGGGGTTGTGGCGGAACTGCCCTTCGACGCGGCCTTCGCCAGCCAGAGCGCAGCGCGGTTCATCGATGACCTGCTGATCGGGCAGCTTGATGTCGCCGGTGTCGCGGTTGGCGCTGACTTCGCCTTCGGGCGCGGCCGCGAGGGCGATGTCGCGCTGCTGCGCCGCGTGCTCGAAGCCTCGGGCCGTGTCATGCTCGTGGTGCCCCCGGTGGTCGATGCCGACGGGATCGCCGTCTCGTCGTCGCGCATTCGCAACGCGCTGGCAGCGGGGGATGTCGCGCTGGCCAACAGCCTGCTGGGTCATCGCTGGCAGCTCAGGGGCGAGGTGGTGCATGGTGACAAGCGCGGCCGCCTGCTGGGCTATCCCACTGCCAACATGGTGCTGTCGCCCGACAACCAGCTCCGGCATGGCATCTATGCCGTGCGCCTGCGCATCGACGGCATCTGGCGGCCAGCCGTTGCCAGCTTCGGACGCCGCCCCACCTTCGATGATGGCGCACCGCGGCTCGAAAGCTTCGTATTCGACTTTGCCGGTGATCTTTACGGGCAGACGCTTGATGTCGAGTTCGTCGGCTGGATCAGGCCCGAGGAGAAGTTTGCCGACATGGCGGCGCTGGTGGCCCAGATGGACCGCGACAGCGCCGAGGCGCGCCGGATAACCGCCTGAAATATCGGCCTCACGGCCATTTCTTTGCAAATCATTAACCTTGATCTCGCATCACTTCGGGTGGCTGTGGAGACGTTGGTTCGATGAAATATCCGCGTTCGTCGCGCATGTCGTTGCGCATCAAGATGGCGCTCGGCGTGCTGCTGATCATCGTTCTGAGTGTTGCTGGGGTCGTCGTCACGGCCGTCCAGACCGTCGATACCCGCCTTGCCGAACGCGCGCTGCACGATCAGGGCACAGCGATGAAGCTGGCCGCACATCTGGTGCGGGCAGCCCAGCCCGGCATTGAGGTTCTCTATGCTCCTGCCGGCGTCGATCGCCTGCGCGCCGCCGGGCTGCCCGATCCCGGTGATCACCGCCTTGTCGACAGCATTGCCCAGATCACCGGCGGCAGCGCCGTGATCTTCCGCTGGGACAGCGCACGCAGTGACTTCGAACAGGTCTCGACCACCTTGCGCCGCACCGAAGGTGGCCGCGCCACCGGTGCGCTGCTCGGCCCGGCCAGCCCGGCCTTCGCCACGTTGCGGTCGGGCAATCCCTATCGCGGCGAGCTCACGCTGCTGGGCAGTTCCCACGTAAGCTACATCGTCCCGATCATCGCTCCCGACGGCATGGTCAGCGGTGCGATCAAGGTCGGCAAGCCAGTCCACGAGGCCAGCATGCTGGCTTGGTCGATCGACCGCTACATCATCACCAGCGCCGTGCTGATGGCGCTACTCGGCGCAGTCGCTGGTCTGGCGCTGACCAGCTTCTGGCTCACGCCGCTGGCGCCGCTCGCGGGGTCTGTCACGGCCCTTGCCAAAGGCATCCTGTCCGGCGTCGTGCCCTATCGCCGCCGCACCGACATCTTCGGCGACATGGCCCGCTCGGTCGAGCAATTGCGCGTCTCCCTGGTCGAAAAATCGATGATGATGGAAGAAGACGCGCGCGAAAGCGAAGAGGCCATGCGCCGTGCCATGCAGATCGGCGAAGCGGCCCGCCATCTCAACCTCGCCGTGGAAAGCTCCGTGTCCACCGTGCTCGAAACCACGACATTGCTGCGCGTCAGCGCCGAGCAACTGCGCGAGGCTGCCGAGATGACGGCCGGCCAGCTGGAAACCGCCACCTCCTCCTCCGCCGGCTCGTCCGACAGTGTGCGCATCGCCGCCGCCGCCGCCGAGGAACTGAATTCCGTGATCGCGGACATCTCCCAGCAGATCTCGCAAGGCTCGAGTGTCACCGCCGCCGCCGTGACGGCCATGGACACCACCCGCGAGCTGGTCGGCGTGCTGGCCACCTCCAGTTCGAGGATCGGCGAGGTCGTGACGCTGATCACCAACATCGCCGAGCAGACCAACCTGCTGGCGCTCAACGCCACCATCGAGGCGGCCCGCGCCGGGGAGGCCGGGCGCGGCTTTGCGGTCGTCGCCCAGGAAGTGAAGCAGCTGGCCAGCCAGACGGCGCGCGCCACCGACGAGATCCGCCGGCAGGTCGAGGAAATGCAGACCGCCACGCAGCAGGCGGTCGGCGCCATCGGCGGCATCGGCGAAACCATCGCCATGATCGACAAGATCACGGTCTCGATTGCCGGCGCTGTCGAGCAGCAGGGTGCCGCCACCCACGAAATCGCCCGTTCGATCTCGGATGCGGCCAGCTCCAGCGCCGAAGTGACCAGCGCCATTGTCGCGGTCGACCGCGCCTCGAAGAAGACCTCCTTCGCCGCCAGCGACCTCGAAGCCGCCGCCGACAGCGTGATGCAGACTGCAGAAGTCCTGCGCCATGCCGTGGGCGAGCATATCGCCAGCATCAAGGCCGCCTGAGCCGCCTCCGGGCCGGGCAGGGGGCGGCCCGGAGCGCGAAATGCGTTGCCAGGCTTTCCCCGGCTGGGCTAAAGAGCCTTCATGCAAGCCCGCTTCATCCCGGCAGTCCATCGGCACCGCATTGCGCGAATTACGCGCCCGGTCCCTCACGCCTGAGTGCAGGCGCTGACGGGCCGGGTGAACCTTGCCGGGTGACCGTTTCGCCACCAAACCTTGCCACTCCTCCGCCGATGGCCCATGAGATGGGCCCCTGACAGGGCGCTTGCCGGGCTGATCCGGCAGGGCCTTGCCCCGGGTCAGAGCCAGCCATCCGCGCCACAGCCGTGAAATGACGATGACCGAGACCAGAACGCCTCCTTCCGCCGATGCTGCCGGGCGCGACTATTCGCAGACGCTCAACCTGCCCGAGACCGGGTTTCCCATGCGCGCCGGCCTTCCTGTGCTGGAGCCGAAGCTGCTGGAGCGCTGGGCCGCCAACAACCTTTATGGCCAGTTGCGCCAGGCGGCGAAGGGCCGGGACCGCTTCGTGCTGCACGATGGCCCGCCCTATGCGAACGGCGACATCCACATCGGCCATGCGCTCAACAAGATCCTCAAGGATCTGGTAGTGCGCGGCGCGCAGATGTCCGGCTATGACAGCAACTATGTCCCCGGCTGGGATTGCCACGGCCTGCCGATCGAATGGAAGATCGAGGAGCAATACCGCGCCAGGGGCAAGAACAAGGACGAGGTCCCGGTCATCGAATTCCGCAAGGAGTGCCGCACCTTCGCCGAGCACTGGGTCGGCGTGCAGCGCGAGCAGTTCAAGCGCCTTGGCGTCGAGGGCGACTGGGACAAGCCCTATCTGACCATGAGCTACCCCGCCGAGGCCCAGATCGCCCGCGAGATCATGAAGTTCTCGATGAACGGCCTGCTTTATCGCGGCTCCAAGCCTGTGATGTGGAGCGTGGTCGAGCGCACCGCGCTGGCCGAAGCGGAAATCGAATATCAGGACTACCAGAGCGACATGGTCTGGGTGGCGTTTCCGGTCGTCCGAGGAAGTCAGTCGCCCGTCTCTGCATCCGTTGAACGACGCCCGCCATCGGTAGATGAGATCGCGCCTGAGTTGGTCAAGCTTGAAGCCAACATCCTCATCTGGACCACCACCCCTTGGACCATCCCCGGCAATCGGGCGATCTCGTTCAACAACAAGATCGGCTACGGTCTGTATGAGTTGACCGGCCTGCTCGACGGCAGCTTCGCCACGCTCGGCAAGCGCTACATCGTCGCCGACAAGCTGGCAGACGAGGTGTTCGGCAAGGCGAAAGCCGTTGCGACGCGGCTGATGGACGTGTCTGCCGACCTGCTTGGCGGCATCACCTGCGCCCACCCGCTGGCCGGCCAAGGCTACGACTTCGACGTCCCCCTGCTCGATGGCGACCATGTCACCGATGATGCCGGCACCGGCTTCGTGCACACCGCGCCCGGCCATGGCCGCGAGGATTTCGACATCTGGATGCGGGCTGACACGCAACAGCGGCTGCGTGCCCACGGCATCGACACCGCCATCCCCTACACGGTCGATGCCGATGGCAGCTACACAAAGGCCGCGCCCGGCTTTGTCGGCGAGCAGGTCATCACCGACAAGGGCGAGAAGGGCAAGGCCAACGAGGCCGTGATCGCGGCGCTCATCGCCGCCGGCAACCTGTTCGCGCGGGGCCGCCTGAAGCACCAGTATCCGCATTCATGGCGCTCCAAGAAGCCGGTGATCTTCCGCAACACGCCGCAATGGTTCATCGCCATGGACAAGCCGTTCGATCCGGCAGGCCATTCCAGCGGTGTCATCCCCGGCGGCCCGCAGGGCCGGGAAGGGGATCCATCGGGGGCACCGGAAGGTGGATCCCCTTCCCGCGCTTTGCGCGCCGGGGATGACAATGGCCGCACACAGGTGCACCCCACCCTCCGCGAGGCCTCGCTGGCTGGCATCCGCGCGACCCAGTGGGTGCCGGCCTCCGGCGAGAACCGCATCCGCGGCATGATCGAGGCCAAGCCTGATTGGGTGGTCTCGCGCCAGCGCGCATGGGGCGTGCCGATCACCGTGTTCGTGGCGAAGCGCGACCTGCCGGCCCATGGCCTTCGCGAGGGCGACATCCTGCGCCATGAGCAGGTCAACCACGCCATCGGCGAGGCGTTCGAGGCCGATGGCGGCGATGCCTGGTTCGCCAGTGCTGATGGTGCGCGCTTCCTTGCGCCGTTCGGGTTCGATCCTGCCGATTTCGAGAAGGTCAACGACGTGCTCGATGTCTGGTTCGATTCAGGCTCGACTCACGCCTATGTGCTCGACGATGCCATCCATTTCCCCGATCTCGCCGGCACAAGGCGCAAGGTCGACGGCGGGCGCGACACGGTGATGTATCTCGAAGGCTCGGACCAGCATCGCGGCTGGTTCCATTCCAGCCTGATCGAGAGCTGCGGCACGCGCGGCCGCCCGCCTTTCGACGTGGTCCTCACCCATGGCTTCACCATGGATGAGAAGGGCCAGAAGATGTCGAAGTCGCTGGGCAATGTCGTGGCCCCGCAGAAGGTCATCGCCGAGTCCGGCGCCGACATCCTGCGCCTGTGGGTCGCCTCGGTCGACTATTCGGATGACCAGCGCATCGGCCCTGAAATCCTCAAGACCATGCAGGAAACCTACCGCAAGCTGCGCAACACCATCCGCTGGATGCTGGGCACCCTGGCCCATTTCAGCGAGACGGAGCGGGTCACGGACACAGCCTCGATGCCGGAACTGGAGCGGCTGATGCTGCACCGCCTGGCTGAACTCGGCGAGGCCATCCGCGCTGCCTATGCCGCCTACGACTACAAGAAGGTGGTCTCGCTGCTGTCGCAGTTCATGACGGCGGATCTTTCTGCCTTCTATTTCGACGTTCGCAAGGACGCGCTCTATTGCGATCCGGCCTCCAGCCATGTCCGCCGCTCGGCGCTGACCACGGTCGATCATATCTTCCGATGCGTGAGCATCTGGCTGGCCCCGATCCTGGTCTTCACCACGGAGGAAGCCTGGCTCGAACGCTATCCGGACCAGAAGGAGGCGGGCGGCTCGGTTCACCTCCAGACCTTCCCGGACCTGCCCGCCGCCTGGCGCGATGAGCCGCTGGATGCGCGCTGGGAGGCCATCCGCAAGGTCAGGCGCGTCGTCACCGGCGCGCTCGAACTCCAGCGCGCGGCCAAGACCATCGGCTCGTCGCTTGAAGCGGCACCGTCGGTCTTCGTCAGCGATCCCGTGCTGCTGGCGGCGCTGGCCGGCGTCGATCTCGCCGAGATCAGCATCACCTCGGCGATTTCCGTCACGACCACCGAGGGGCCAGCCGAAGCCTTCCGCATGCCCGAAGTGCCGGGCGTCGCGGTCGTCGTCGGCAAGGCATCCGGCATCAAGTGCGCCCGCTCGTGGAAGTATTTCGATCCGGCCACGGCTGATCCGGCCTATCCCGATGTCACCCCGCGCGATGCCGAAGCGCTGCGCGAGCGCGATGCGAAGGCCGCATGAACACGCCCCCGGACATGCCTTCTGCCGACACGCCCGCTGCCGCTCCGGCTGGCGGATCGTCGGTCACGCGCCTCGGCGCGGTGCTGGCGGCCGGCATCTTCGTGGCCGACCAGATCAGCAAGCTGTGGATCCTGTTCTGGGTCCGGCTTGAGGATACCGGCCCCTGGGTCCTGACACCGTTTCTCGAATTCGTGATGGTCTGGAACCGGGGCATTTCCTATGGCCTGTTCCAGCAGACGAGCGATCTTGGCCGCTGGGCGCTGGTCGTGCTGTCAATCGCCGCCTCGATCTGGCTTTCGCTGTGGCTGAGGCGCGCCAGCCGGCGCGGCGAGGCGGTGGCGCTCGGGCTGCTCATCGGCGGTGCGCTCGGCAATGTCATCGACCGGATCGCCTACGGAGCGGTTGCCGATTTCGTGCATCTGCACTGGGGCGATTGGAGCTGGTATGTCTTCAACATCGCCGATGCCGCCATTGTTGTCGGCGTGCTCGCTCTGATGTATGACGCTGTCTTTGAGGATCGCGTGGCGAAGAAGGGCTGAAAGGCTCCAATCGGCTCGCGCACATCATCCGGTGCCGCAAGCTTGCCGTTTTTCCGGTGCAGTGAGCGGCCCCGGACCAGTCATCTGGTCGACGGGCCGGGTCGCCTGACCCGGTCATGACAACGGCGAAAAGGGTTGCGCACCATGGTCAAGGCTGTTCGCAAGGGTCTGGCGGCACTCGCCCTCGGTCTGGCATTCGCTCCTGCCCTCTCCGTTCCGTCAGCACAGGCGCAGACCGGCGATCCGTTGCTGTCGAACGTGCTGTCGACCCTCGGCATCACCTCGCCCGACAAGCCTGACATCAACTATCGCGACCGCCCGCCACTGGTGGTGCCGCCACGCTCGACCCTGCCGCCGCCGCAGGAAGGGCGTCGCAATGCCGGCAACTGGCCGAACGATCCGGACAGCGCCGAGAACCGCCGCGCGCGCTCGGCAGCGGCTGCCGCCGACATGGAAACCCGCATCCGCCGCAATGATACCGGCTCGCGCATCGACGGTGCCGACATGAACCGTCGCGGTGGCCGCGCGGTGGCAAACAACCCGGCGGGTTCCGGCAGCGAGGCCTACCAGTTCCTCGACGTGATGGCTCAGGACGCCCGCCGCGCCTCGCAGACGGCGGAAGTGCCGGTCGGCACCGAGCCGCCCCGCCGCTTCCTGACCGAGCCGCCGACCGGGCTTCGCGCCTCGACCGCGCGCGTCAGGGCGACGTCGGAAGTCGTTGAGCGCGACGAGGACCGCAGCACTGCGCGCACTTTCATCGACCAGCAGATCGCGCGCTGATCCTGGCTTGCGCCAGACATTCTGGCGCACTCGTCATTTTGCCATCGAAGCACTATCTGCCATACCAACGTCCTCGAATCCGTGCCGCCCCTGCGGCATGGCCAGGACATCAACCGATATGGCCCGGACAGTGACAGCACACAGCACAACCACGTCGTTCAAGCTCGACAATGGCCTTCAGGTTGTTGTCATTCCCGACCGCCGTGCCCCGGTCGTCACCCACATGGTGTGGTATCGCAACGGGTCGGCCGATGATCCGGCCGGCAAGTCGGGCATCGCGCACTTCCTTGAACACCTGATGTTCAAGGGCACGGCGAAGTATCCCGCCGGGGCCTTCTCCAAGCAGCTTGCGGCGCTGGGCGGGCAGGAGAATGCCTTCACGTCCTACGATTACACCGCCTATTTCCAGCGCGTCGCCAGGGAGCATCTGGCCGCCGTGATGGATTACGAGGCTGACCGCATGACAGGCCTTGCCTTCGATGATGCGGTCGTCGCCCCTGAACGCGATGTCGTGCTTGAGGAGCGGCGCATGCGGGTCGATGCCGACCCCGGCGCGCAGCTCTCCGAGGAGATGACCGCTGCCCTGTTCATGCACCACCCCTACGGCCTGCCGATCATCGGCTGGGAGCACGAGATTTCCGATCTCAGGCATGCAGATGCCTTCGCCTACTATCGCCGCTTCTACACCCCCGACAATGCGATCCTCGTCGTCGCCGGCGACACCGATGACGCGGAGGTGCGCCGTCTGGCCGAAGCCAGCTATGGCAAGGTCGCGCCCACCGGAGCCGACCCGCAGCGCCGCCGTCTGGCCGAGCCGCCGGCCCGCGCCGCCCGCAGTGTCACCGTCAGCGATGCCCGCGTGCGCCAGCCGCTGCTCTACCGGCAGTTCGTCGCGCCCAGCTATGGCAATGCCACCGGCGACGACGCCTTCGCGCTCGATCTGGCGCTTGACATCATGGGCGGCGGCGCCACCTCGCGCCTGTACCGCGATCTGGTGGTGGAGCGCGAGATCGCCTCCAATCTTGGCGGTTCCTACTGGGGTTCAATGCTCGATTCAGGCCGCATCTCGTTCAGCGCCGTGCCCAATCAGGGCATCAGCCTTGATGTTCTGGAAACGGCGGTCGGCGATGCGATCCAGCGTTTCCTGGATTCAGGCCCGACCGAGGCCGAAATGCGCCGCTCCCGCACGCGGCTGGTCGCCGACACGATCTATGCCCGTGACAGCCAGTCGTCGCTGGCCCGGCTCTATGGCTCCTCGCTGGCGGTGGGGGATACGATCGAGGACATCGAGCGCTGGCCCCAGCGGCTTGAGGCGGTTAGTGCCGAGGCTGTGACACAGGCAGTGCGCACCCACATCGACCTGAGACGCGGTGTCACCGGGCGGCTGACCAGCGCCTGATATTGACCGCGTGCGGCTTGCCGCCTCCGGCGCCGCGCCCGCGGCGCATCTGCCCTTTCCAGGGATCGTTCCAAAGGATCGTTGCCATGACCGCCTCCGTGATGACAGGCCCCCGCATCACCACCGTCACTGCCAGTTGCGGCGTCAGCGCCTGGCTGGTCGAGGACCGCAACCTGCCGGTCATCGCCTTCGATTTCGCCTTCCTGCATGGGGCCAGCCATGATCCTGCCGGCAAGTCCGGCGCGCTCAATCTGGTCTCCGGCCTGCTCGATGAAGGGGCCGGCGATCTTGATGCCGAGGCGTTCCAGAACGCACTGGCCGATCATGCCATCGAGTTGTCCTTCTCCGCCGACCGGGATGATTTCAGGGGCGCGCTCAAGACCCTGTCGCAGCACAAGTCCGAAGCCTTCCGGCTGCTCGCTCTCGCCTTGCAGAAGCCGCGCTTCGACGACGACGCCGTGGCCCGCGTCAAGGCCCAGATCAGCGCTGGCCTGCGCCGCGAGCAGCAGGATCCGGACTCGATCGCGCGGCGCGCCTTCTCGGCTGCCGGCTTCAACGGACACCCCTATGGCCAGCAGCCGCGCGGCACGCTCGACACGGTCGCAGCCACCACCGCTGCCGACCTCAGGGCACTGACCGCGCAGATCTTCACGCGCGCTGCCCTCAAGATCGTCGTCGTCGGCGATATCGGGCCGGATGAGCTTGCGGCGTTGATCGATCAGGTTTTCGGGCCGCTGCCGGCCAGCTCGGCGCTTGAGCCTGTGCTGCCGACCACGCTCGGCAATCTCGGCAAGGTCGAGATCATCACGATGGATGTGCCCCAGACCGCGCTGCGCTATGGCGCGCCCGGCCTGTTCCGCTCCGACCCCGATTTCATCGCGGCCGAGATCGTCAACCATGTGCTCGGCGGCTCCGCCTTCACCTCGCGCCTGTTCATGGAGGTGCGCGAGAAGCGCGGGCTGGCCTATGGCGTGTCGAGTTCGCTCGTGCCGCTGCGCCATGCCGCCTTCCATGCCGGCGGCACCGCCACCAAGAACGACCGCGTCGCCGAATCGCTGGAGGTGATGCGCGCCGAGATGCGCTCGCTGGCCCTGCATGGCCCCACCGAGCAGGAACTGGCCGAGGCCAAGGATTACCTGATCGGCTCGTTCCCGCTGCGTTTCGATACCTCTGCCAAGATCGCCAGCCAGTTGCTCTCCTTCGCCATCAACGGGCTCGAGATCGACTACACGGTCCGGCGCAACGACCTGTTCAGGGCGGTGACCATGGCTGACGCCCGGCGTGCAGCCGAGCGGCTCTATGCCGAGGACCGCCAGCTCGTGGTCGCGGTCGGGCAGCCGGTCGGGCTGGCCTGAGGCGCCCACCGTGGCCGTCCGCCGCCTCGATCAGGTTCTGGTTGACCAGATCGCCGCCGGCGAGGTGATCGAGCGCCCGGCTGCGGCGGTCAAGGAACTTGTCGACAATGCCCTCGATGCCGGGGCCTCCGCCATCGAGATCACCATCCTGGCCGGTGGCCGGCAACTGATCCGTGTCGTCGATGACGGGGCCGGCATGTCGCCCGAGGATCTTGCGCTCTGCGTCGAGCGGCATGCCACCTCCAAGCTGCCGACCGGCGATCTCTCCGCCATCCGGACACTGGGCTTCCGCGGCGAGGCCCTGCCGTCGATCGGCTCGGTGGCCCGGCTCGACATCGTCACGCGGAATGCAGCCAGCCCCGCAGGTTCGGCCATCACCGTCACCGCCGGCGAAAAAGGCCCGGTCAGGCCGGCAGCCTCCGGCCAGGGCACGCGCATCGAGGTCACGGACCTGTTCTTCGCCACGCCGGCCCGGCTGAAATTCCTCAAGTCCGACCGCTCCGAGGCGCTGGCCGTGGCCGAGACTGTGCGCCGCATCGCGCTGTGCCACCCCGGGGTGCGCTTTGCCCTGTCCGGCGATGGCATCACCCCCGTGATGCTGCCCCGCGAGGCTGAAGGGGAAGCCGGCCGGCTGGCAAGGCTCGCCCGCATCCTCGGTCGCGATTTCCCCGACAATGCCGTGCCGGTCGATGCGGCACGCGAGGGGCTGCGCGTGCATGGCTTTGCCGGCCTGCCGACCTTCCATCGCAGCCATGCGCAGGGCATCCATCTTGCGGTCAATGGCAGGCCGGTGAAGGACCGTCTGCTGATGTCGGCTGTGCGCGGAGCCTATGCCGATGTGCTGGCCGGCGACCGCTCGCCGGTGATCGCGCTCTCCGTCGAGTGCGCGCCCGATCTGGTCGATGTCAACGTCCACCCGGCCAAGGCCGAGGTGCGCTTTCGCGACGCCGTCCTTGTCCGCAGCCTTGTCATCCAGGCGGTGCGCGAGGCGCTGGCCCGGGCCGGCCATCGCGCGGCGACAACCGGCGGCAGCCGCACGCTCGATGCCATGCGCGGGTTGTTGCAGCCGGCGGACTTCGCAGCGCAGCGCCAGCCGGTCAGCTTCGGCTGGAATGGCGGCGCAAGCCTCGCCACAACCAGCGGCTTCGGCGAGGCCCGGCAGGCCGCCTTCGAGGCATTCAGCCAGCGGTCTGCCGATCTGAGGGCAGATGCCGCGCCCGAGCCCGCCGACCGGGTTGAGAGGCCCCTCGGGGCTGCGCGCGCCCAGTTGCACGGCACCTACATCGTGACGCAGACCGCCGATGGCGTCGTCATCGTCGATCAGCATGCAGCCCATGAGCGGCTGGTCTATGAGCGCCTCAAGGCCGCCCGCGCCAGCCAGGGCATCGCCCGCCAGATGCTGCTTGTGCCCGAGGTGGTCGAGCTTGACCCGGTCGATGCCGACCGCATCGCCGCGTCAGCCGGCGATCTCGAAGGGCTGGGGCTGGTGGTCGAAGCCTTCGGGCCCGGCGCGGTTCTGGTGCGCGAGGCCCCCACCGAGCTGGCCGGCGGCAACCTGCGCCAGCTTGTGCACGATGTGGCCGAGGCGCTGGCCGGCGAGGATGGCGCGGCCAGTCTGTCAGCCCGGCTCGATCATGTGCTGGCGACCATGGCCTGCCACAATTCGGTGCGCGCAGGCAGGCGGCTGGCCCCCGAAGAGATGGATTCGCTGCTGCGCGAGATGGAGGCCACGCCCTTTTCGGGCCAGTGCAACCATGGCCGCCCGACCTATGTCGAGCTCAAGCTCGGCGATATCGAACGGCTGTTCGGGAGGCGTTGAAGCGGCCCTGCCTCAGCCGGGCACGACCATGTCATGCGCGAACTTCAGGGCAATCGCCAGCGCCGACACCGCTGTTGCCAGCGCTGCGCGGCGGTTCAGCAGTTGCGAGCGGTTCATGGCGATGACGATGCGGTTGAAATCCTGGGCATCGATCGCCTCGGTCAGGCTGATGCGGCGCACCATGTTGCCACTGGCCTTCCACCACAGGAAGGCGGCCGCCAGCGCGCTGACCAGGGCAAGGCCGTCGAGGATCGAGGTCAGCATGGGGGAGGGCTTTCCGACAAAGGTCTGTCAATCGAGCTTCAGGAAAACAACCTGCGTCTCGCCATAGGCACGGCGTTCCATCTGGGTGAATCCGGCGGGGATTTCAAGCGCCGCCGCAGCAGCCTCTTCCCAGATCCCCAGTGCGCCGGCCTTGAGCCAGCCGCCCGCCAGAGCCGAAGCCAGCGCCCGTTCGCCGAGGCCCTTGCCATAAGGCGGATCGCAGAACACCAGATCGAACGGCTCCATGCCCGCGATCGCGCCAAGTCGCGTGGCATCGCGCCGGTAGATCCGGGTCGTGCCGCCCAGCCCGAGTGCCTCCTGATTGCCGCGGATCAGGCTGCGTGCTTCCATCCCGTCATCGACCAGCAGCGCAAAGCTGGCCCCGCGCGACATCGCCTCGAACGAGAGCGCACCGGTGCCGGCGAACAGGTCGAGCACGCGGCAGCCCTCCAGCGTGATCGCAGGATCATGCGCGAGGATGTTGAACAGGCTTTCGCGCAGCCGGTCCGAAGTGGGCCGGATTGCCATGGCTCCCGGCTTCGGGCCGAGCAGCGCACGCCCACGCAAGGCTCCGCCAACGATGCGCATGGCCGCCCCGGTCAGAAGCGCGGCTTGCGCGGCCCGCGCGGTTTGTCACCGCCAGAGCCGCCACGATCCGGCCCGCCGCGATCCGGTCCACCACGCCCGCCACCCGGCGGCCTGCCGCCAGAGGGCCGGCCACCAAAGGGCTTGGCACCGAAGGGCTTGCCGCCATCGCTTCTGTCACCGCCGTCCCTGCCGGGGGCCTTGCCGCCAAAGCCGCCAGCCCTGTCTGCCCGTCCTTCGGCCCGTGGCGGCCGGTCGGATGCATCACGCCGTGGAGGACGCTCGTCCCCGTCGCGGCGTGGCGGCCTGTCGCCGGAGGCGCGACGCGGTGGGCGGTCGTCGAAATCCCTGCGCGGACCACGGTCGCCCTCGCGCGCCGGACCGCGCGGGGTGTAGGGCCGGTCACCATCGCTCCGCGGTGGCCTGTCGCCAAAAGCGCGCCGGGGCGGGCGGTCGCCATCCTCGCGGGGGCGGCGGAAAGGTTTGTCGTCCGCGCCTGGAGGGGCGAAATCGGCGCGCGTGTAGCGCGGCTTGCGCGGCACATCCGGCGACGCGCCGGTGAGGCGCTCCACCGTGACGCGCCGGCCCTTGGGGTCCTCGATCGGCTTGGCGCGCACCCGCTCGCGGCTGCCATCCGCCTCGCGGCTGGCCCGCTCCTGACGCGGATCGGCACCACGCCTTGGGCCAGTCCGCTTGGGCTTCATGCCGGCCGTGTCCTCGTCGCGCCAGATCGCGCCGCGGCCTTCCTCGGCCCTGAGCAGGATATCGCGCGGCGCGTCGCCGGCCTCCTCGCGGGCCCTGTGATAGGCGCCTTCGCGGCGGGGCCTGGCCGGCTTGTCGTCGCCGGACTCCTGCCGGCCAAAGCCGCGCGCCGGCGCTTCCCGCCGTGGCCCGCGCTCGTCGGAGCGCGGACGCTCGCCGCGTGCCTCGCGCCCGCCGCGCTGCGGCCGGTCGCTGCGCTCGGTCTCGTGCGGATGCGGCCGGTCCAGCCGGTTCTCGCCCCGCACCGCCGCGTCGAAATCCGCCCCGGCAATCGCGGCGAGCTGTTCGCCAAGCTGCTCTCGCAGCACGCGCGTCCGCACCTCCTCGACCTCGCCCTCGGCCAGGTCGTTGAGCTGGAACGGCCCGAACGAGATGCGGATCAGCCGGTTCACGATCAGCCCGAGATGTTCGAGCACGCGCTTGACCTCGCGGTTCTTGCCTTCGCGCAGGTCGACCGTGAGCCAGGTGTTGTCGCCGGTCTCCCGGTCGCGCGTGGCAACCACGGGTCCGAAGTTTTCGCCGTCGATGGTCACGCCATCGCGCACGGCATCGAGCTTGTCCTGCGTGATCTGGCCATAGGCACGCACGCGGTAGCGCCGCAGCCATGCGGTCTCCGGATGGCCGAGCACGCGCGCCAGCCCGCCATCATTGGTCAGCAGCAGCAGGCCTTCGGTGTTGATGTCGAGCCGGCCCACGGTGATCACACGGGGCAGATCCTCCGGCAGCGCCTCGAACAGCGTGGTGCGGCCTTCGGGGTCATGGTTGGTGGACACCAGCCCGGATGGCTTGTGGTAGAGCCACAGCCGCGTGCGCTCGCGCGCCGGCAAGGCTTCGCCGTCGATGGTGATCCGGGCCGTGGGCAGCACGTCGAGGGCAGGTGATGCGATCCGCTCGCCGTCGACCGTGACACGGCCCTGCTCGATCATCTCCTCGGCCTCGCGGCGCGAAGCGGCGCCGGCCCGCGCGATCACCTTGGCGATGCGCTCGACACCACCAGCCTTTTCGGGCGAGGCCAGCCGTTCAGGGTTGCCGCCGCGCGGCAGGAAGGGCCGGCGCTCGGGCCGGGAAGAGCTGCGCGGCGCATCGCCATCCCGGCGCTGCGGGCGGTCATCCCTTGGCCCGCGCTGCGGGCGATCATCACCTTGCCCGCGATGCGGGCGGGCGTCGCCGCGGGCCAGCGCTGCATCGCTGCGGAAGCGGCGCGGTGCGCCATCATCGTTGTCGCGGCGTGGCGGGCGCGGGCGGAAACCCTCGCCGGAACGCTCTGCCGGGCGCTCTCCGCGTCCAGGCCTCTCGCCGCGATCGGGTCTTTCGCTGCGTCCAGCCCGTCCGGCACCATCCTCGCGCGGGAAGCGTGGCTTGAAGGGGCGCTGGCCGCCATCCTCGCTGCGCTGGGGCCGCTCGAAGCGGCTCCCGCCGGGCCTGCTGCTGCCTGAGCGTTCCCGTGCCGGCCCATCGCCGGCAGCAGGTGCATCGCGGAACCCGCCGGAGCGGCCGCTGCTGCCCGCCGGTTTGAAGCCGCCACCCTTGAAACCGCCGCTGCGGGCAGGCCGTTCGCCCTCGTTGCCGCGACCTTCGCCTGTTCCAGAGCGACCGCGCCCTTCACCCGAGCCCGGACGTCCGCCGCCAAAGCCACCGGAGCGTCCGCCCGGCCCTCCGGAGCGGCCACCGCCACCCGGTTTGCGAGGTCCACGCGGTCCGCGTCTGTTGTCGTCGTCGCTCATGATCGGGTCACTTTGTCGGCCGTCGTGGTGAAATCGGGTCAGGTCGGGGTCTGCTACGGTCTTGTGGTCCGCCGGGCCTGTGTGTGCGCCGCACCGGCTCCGGCTTGGCGAACGGATGGATTTGAAGCAAGGTGCCGCAAGACCCTGGCATCCGCCAGCCCGCGCCGGAGGTTAAGGTTGCGGGTTCAGGTCGCGCTTGCCGCGCCGCGCCTGACCGGTCGCGCGTGGTATCAGGGTTTTCGCGCTTTCGCGAGAAGAATCCCCCGACAGGCCCGCCATGACCGTCCGTCCCGACCTGTCCGAAGACCCAGTCAGGCCCGATGCCGCGCCGATGGCCCTGGCGCTGGACGAGGCCAAGGCTGCGGCGGCGCGCGGCGAGGTGCCGGTCGGGGCTGTCCTCGTGCACGAAGGCCAGGTCTTCGCCCGCGCCGGCAACCGCACGCGCGAGCTTGCCGACCCCACCGCCCATGCCGAGATGCTGGTGATCCGGCAGGCGGCAGCGGCGCTGGGCAGCGAGCGGCTGGGCGGCTGCGATCTTTATGTCACGCTGGAGCCGTGCCCGATGTGCGCGGCGGCAATCTCGTTTGCGCGCATTCGGCGGCTCTATTTCGGCAGTTCCGATGCCAAGGGCGGCGCAGTCGAGAGCGGCGTCAGGCTCTATGCCTCGCCAACCTGCCATCATGCGCCCGAGGTCTATGGTGGCATGCGCGAGGCGGAGGCCACCGCGCTGCTCAAGGCCTTCTTCAGGGAGCGCCGCGAGCCCTGAGTGGCCGGGGCCCGTCCGAGCCAGCGGTTGCCGCTTTACCGGGCGAGGAAGGCCGGCACGCGGGTCAGCGCATCCTGCCGCGCGGCAGGATTGGTGCCGGCCCGTGCAGTGCCGCTGCCATCGGCGGTGAAGGCGAGATCGCGGCGCTCGGTCACCGCGCGGCCCGGATGGTCAAAATCGTGGTAGGCGCCGGGATAGATCTTGAGGTCGAGCGCCTCGCCGCGCGCCCGCGCCGCCTCGGCCAGGGCCTTGCAGGGCGCAGCGGGGGTCCAGTCGTCCGCTTCCCCGATCATGATCAGCAAAGGCAGGCGGGTGCGGAAACTGCTGGATTCGGACTGCGCGCGGCAGCCGGGGTAGAATGCGACGGCGCGGGCAAGGTCGGGTGAGGCATCGCCCGGCCTCCGGTCGCTGCGCACGGCGGCCAGCACCGTCGAGCCGCCATTCGACCAGCCCAGCAGCGACACGGCGCTGGCCTTCACGTCGCCGCGCGCCTGAAGCCAGATCTTCGTGGCCAGCACATCGGCGACGCGTTCCCTGCTCGGGCGCACGCTGCGGTTGCTGATGCCGCACTGCGAGCCAAGCCCGCGCGAGCGGAAGCTATCGGGCATCACCACCAGAAATCCGGCATCGGCCAGCCTCTGGCCCCAGTCGGCATGGCGCGCGGTGGGCGCACCGGTCCGGTTGAACAGGCCGCCGCAGCCATGCAGCGCGATCACCGCGGGATGCGGGCCGGGACCGGAAGGGCGATAGAGCGCCGCCACCAGTTCGACCTCCTCGGCAGGAATGCGCACCAGTTCCGGTTGGGCTGTGGCCGGCCCTGCGGACAGGCACAGCGCCAGCACTGTTGCGGCTGCGTGCCGCGTGCGGGCAGGGCGCCTGTTGGCGAAAGCGCTTGCCTTGCCCTGCCATGGCATGCTTGCAAAGAGGGCAAGTGCCGGGATAGCGCGCACACAGCATGTGCGGGCATCCCGCAGCAGCCCTGACAGGTGAATGGCCGTTGCGTGCGACACGTGTTCTCCGTCTCCCCCTTGACCTGGGGTTGGACCCTAGCCGATCTGTCGGCAAATGTTGAGGCCTTGTGCGATGAACCGGCATGAACCCAATTTTCTCGGCGGTCAGGAAGCGGTCCTGGACTATGGCGATGGCGAATTCGTGGTGCTGAAGCCCGGCCAGTTCGTGCGCTGTGCCGTCACCGGTGCGCGCATTCCGCTGGAGGAACTGCGCTATTGGTCGGTGGATCACAACGAGGCCTACGCTTCGCCCGAGGCCGTGCTGCAACGGGTGCGGGCGCGTCTCGGTCGCTGACGGCCCCTCGTTGAGGCGGGTGCGCGGTTTCTCAGCCGGAGAGGCAGGCGAGCAGCGCGTCTAGCGCCGCGTCGCCTTCAGCCAAAGTCAGTGTCACCGGCACCACGACCAGCCGCGCG
>JAIYDY010000036.1 GCA_027487245.1 Hyphomicrobiales bacterium | reverse complement strand
GGTAACGAAGCGCTGGACCAGATCCTTCTTGTCCGCGACCATCTTGTTCGAGAGGTTGATGGTCGTGTTGTAGTGCTCGAAGCCGGCATCAGCGATCAGGTGCACCACAGGGTTCACGCCGCCCTGCTGGATCGCGTAGGGTTCGGAGGACAGGAAGCCCTGCTGAGACATCTGCTTGTCGGCGAGGAAAGGTGCCATGTTGAAGGTGTAGGGCCGGGCCTGCTCGTCGGTGAAGCCGAACTTGGCCTTCAGGAACGGCCAGAAACTGGTGCGGCCGGCAGCCCCGATCAAGATCGGCTTGCCCTTGAGCGCGGCAAGGTTGTCGTGGCCGACGCCCGGATGCGAGATGATGACCTGCGGGTCCTTCTGGAAGATCGAGGCGATGCACATGTACGGAATGCCTTCGCGCACATAGTTGATCGCCTCGAACGAGTTCGACATGATCATGTCGACGCGGCCACCGAGCAGCAGCGCTGACGGGTTCTGCTGCGGACCGCCCATGCGGATGTCGGCATCGATGCCATACTTCCGGTAAATGCCGGCTGCGACAGCGTGATAGAAGCCGCCATGCTCGGCCTGCGCCCGCCAGTTGGTCTGGTAGCTCACCTTGTCCAGCGTCTGTGCATTGACGCTGCGGCCCGACATCGGAACAAGGACGGATGCGCCAGCGCCGCCGATCAGGCCAAGCGCCGCACGGCGGTCGATACGAAACTTCGACATGGTCATGGGTCGAACCTCACTCCAGTTGGGCCGGACCGGGAGACGCGGCCGACACGTGTTGCATGGGAAACGAACAGCAATAGCCGTGCCACCCATATGGACAGGGGCGCCTCCCGGTCCAGCCCCTTCCTGCCTAAATCGAGTGCAGAAGTCTGATTAAAAAACAAGCGGATATTGCATTCATCCACGGTGCAATCCTCAGCGCTGGCGGTATAGTCGCCATCCGGCAGACAGACGGGCTTTGGCCCATTCCTCAGCGAGGGACACCAGATGAACATCGCCACACCCGTTCCGTCCGGCTCGGCCGCCGCCCATGACATTGCTGGATTCGTGTCCGACATGCAGGGCGGCCCCAATGGACCCGTGCCGCTTGTCAGCGAAGCCCAGATCGTGCGCCGGCGCTCACGTGATTTCTTCTGGTATTCGCCGATCCTGAATACGCAGCTGCATGGCAAGTCCGCCGACATCATCGCCTGCCCGCGCGATGAAGCCGATGTCATCCGCATCGCCGCCTCCTGTGCGAAACGCCGGATTCCACTCACGGTGCGCGCTGGCGCAACGGGCAATTATGGCCAGGCAGTGCCGCTGGAAGGCGGGGTGCTGCTCGACATCACCGGTCTCAACGCCATCGAATGGCACAGGCCCGGCGTCGTACGCGTCGGGGCCGGTGCCAAGATGGACGAGATGGATGCCGTGCTGCGGCCTACCGGCTGGGAGCTCAGGATGCACCCGTCGACCAAGCGCATGGCCACGATCGGCGGCTTTGTCGCAGGTGGCTCGGGCGGGGTCGGCTCGGTCACCTATGGCGGCCTGCGCGAGCCGGGCAACATCATCGCGGCCCGCATCGTCACCGTCGAGGAAACGCCACGCGTCATCGAACTGAGGGCCGAGGCCGCGCAGTTCGTCAACCGCGCCTATGGCACGACCGGCATCATCACCGCACTGGAAATGCCCACCGCCCCGGCCTGGACGTGGATCGATCTCGTCGTCGCCTTCGACCGTTTCGAGGATGCCGTGCAGGTTGGCCAGGAGGTCGCGCTGGCTGACGGCATCGTCAAGAAGCTGCTCACACCGATTGCGTGGCCGCTGCCCTCCTACTTCAAGGAGATCAAGGAGGCCTGCCCCGAGGGCAAGAACCTCCTCATCGCCATGGTGGCGGAAGCTTCTCTCGAAAGCTTCAAGATGGTGCTGGGCTCGCGCGGCACCATTACCCACGAGGTCCTCAACGACGAGAGCCCCGGCAAGCTGCCGATCTACGAGTTCACCTGGAACCACACCACCTTGCAGGCACTGAAGGTTGACCGCACGGTCACCTATCTTCAGTGCCTTTATCCCGCCGACCGGCTGATGGAGAGCATCCTGCAGATGCGTGACATGTTCCCCGGCGAGGTCATCCCCCATTGCGAGTTCATCCGCTTCGGCGGCCGCCTGACCTGCTCGGCGCTGCCGCTGGTGATCTACTCCACGCCCGAGCGGCTGGCCGAGATCATCGCCCTGCACGAGGCCAACGGCGTGTTCATCGCCAATCCGCATGTCTACACGCTGGAAGACGGCAGCCGGCACAAGCGCGTCGATGCCGACCAGCTCGGCTTCAAGCACGATGTCGATCCTTACGGCCTGCTCAACCCCGGCAAGATGCGGACGTTCGTTCCGAAGGCATGATGGCCTGACGGGCGCTGAAGGGTGATGTCACAAAGGCAACAGCTTCCGATGCGCGTCCTCTATCTTTATTGCCATCCGCTGCCGGAGAGCTTCCATGCCGCCATCCGCGAAGAGGCCATCGCCGGGTTGAAGGCAGCCGGGCACGAGGTCGACCTGTGCGATCTCTATGCGGAGGGCTTCGACCCCGTGCTCAGCGAGCATGGCCGGCGGCACTATCATGATACGACCGTCAACCAGATCGGGCTGGAATCCTATGTCGAGCGTCTGAAGGCGGCAGAGGGTCTGGTGGTGCAGTTCCCGACCTGGTGCTTCGGCATGCCGGCCATGCTCAAGGGCTTCTTCGACCGGCTGATCATGCCCGGCGTCGCCTTCGACATCTCCAACCCTGCCAAGGTGCAGTCCCTGCTCGGTTTCAGGCGCATCGCCGGCATCGCCACCTATGGCCGCCCGCGCTACATGGCGCTCTACATGGGCGATCCGCCCCGCAAGATCGTCAAGCGCTATCTGGGCTGGTATGCCGCCAAGGGCGCGAAGGTCGAATACCACGCCCTCTATCATCTCAATGTCGCCAGCGAAGACCGTCGCAAGGGCTTCATCGCCGATGTGGGTGCGCGGATGCGGGGGTGGTGAAGTACGTTGGCTTGCCCTGACGCTTGCCTGCCGCAGCCTGAGGCACGTATAGCCCAGTCAAACAAGATCAGGAGCGCCCGTCATGACCGCACGCCATTGGGGTGATCTCACCACCCGCGATTTCCATGGCCTCGATCCCGAGACCACCGTTGTGGTGCTGCCCATCGCGGCCATCGAGCAGCACGGGCCGCACCTGCCGGTTTCCACCGACACCGAGATTGCCAGGGGCATGGTGGCCGAGACCGTCCGGCAATGCCCGGCCGATCTCGATGTGCTGATCCTGCCGATCCAGAACATCGGCAAGTCCAACGAGCACCTGCGCTCGCCCGGCACCGTGACCCTGACAGCGCACACCGCGCTCAGCGCCTGGACGGAGATCGGCGAGGCAGTGCACCGCGCCGGCCTGAAGAAGCTGGTCTTCGTCAACTCCCATGGCGGCAACGTCGCGCTGATGGACATCGTCTGCCGCGAGCTGCGCGTGCGCTTCGGCATGCTGGCCGTGTCCTCGTCGTGGTCGCGGCTCGGCAAGCCGCCGGGCCTTTACACCGACAAGGAACTGGCCGTCGGCATCCATGGCGGCGACATGGAAACCTCACTGATGCTGCATTTCCGGCCCGATCTGGTGAAGATGCAGCACGCCATCAATTTCGAACCGACCTCGGTCGAGATCGCCGAGACCTTCGACATCCTCAGGCCGACCGGCATGACCGCCTTCGCCTGGATCGCGCAGGACATCCACGCCGACGGCACGGCGGGCGATGCATCCATCGCCACCCCGGCCAAGGGCAAGCTCACCGCCGAGCATCAGGCCGGCCTGTTCGTCAAGCTGCTGGCCGATGTGAAAGCCTTCTCGCTGACGCGGCTTGCCTGAGGCCGGGCCGCGACGCCGGCCGCAGTGCGTGCGATCCGGCGAGGATTAACCGCGCAGAGGGATAGCGCCCGGAAGCCCATTTCTGGCGCACCCGTTTCCTGCTAACCAGAGCGCTCGGCGGAAACTGGCAAGACAACCATGACAATCAGACCCCTGATCATGTGCGGCGGCTCGGGCGCGCGGCTGTGGCCCCTGTCGCGCGAATCCTTCCCGAAGCAGTTCGCGCCGTTGATCGGCAAGAACTCGACCTTCCAGGAAACCGTGCTCCGGATGGCAGACAAGGCCCATTTCGGCCGCCCGCTGGTCGTGGCAGCCAAGCGCCACCGCTTCATGGTCGAGCGCCAGCTGGCCGAGATCGGCATCGAGGCTGACCTCTTGTTGGAGCCCATGCCGCGCGATTCCGGCCCGGCCATCGCCGCCGGTGCCGCCCTGATCGCCCGCGACAATCCCGACCAGCTGGTCATGGTTCTGGCTGCCGACCACGTGGTGCGCGATGCGCCGGCCTTCCGCCAGACCGTGCTCGCCGCCGCTTCCGCTGCGGAGCAGGGCTATATCGTCACCTTCGGCATCCAGCCTTCCCTGCCGGCCACAGGATATGGCTACATCGAGCAGGGCGAGCCCATTGGCGGCAGCACTGCCCTGCGTGTCCGCCGGTTCGTCGAGAAGCCCGATCTGGCCACCGCCCAGCGTTATCTGCTCGAGGGCTATCTGTGGAATTCCGGCAACTTCCTGTTCAAGGCCTCGGCGCTTCTGGCCGAGTATGGTCGCTTCTCGCCTGACAGCCTCTCCGCCATCGAAGAGGCGCTGGACAAGGCTGGCAGCGATCTGGGTGCACCGGTGCTCGATGCGGGCGCATTTGAACGGGCCCAGAAGAAGTCCATCGACTATCAGGTCATGGAAAAGACCGACAAGGCCGCCGTCCTGCCATGCAGCTTCGGCTGGTCGGACATCGGTACCTGGGATGCGATGTGGGACATCTCCGACAAGGATGCCAACGCCAACGTGGCGGTGGGCGATGTCGAACTGATCGACACCACCAGCTCCTATGCTTCCACGGACGGACCTTTGGTTGGTATGGTCGGCATGCACAACACGGTTGTCGTGGCCACCCGCGATGCGGTCCTGGTCTGCGACAAGAGCCGCGCCGGCGAGGTCAAGACACTGGTGGACAAGCTGCGCAAGGCCGGCGTCAAGCAGGCGTCGGACCATGAGCGCATGTATCGCCCCTGGGGCTGGTATCAGACGCTGGAATTGCAGGACCGTTTCCAGGTCAAGCGCATCGTGGTCTATCCGGGCGGACGGCTGTCCTTGCAAAAGCACTTTCACCGTGCCGAGCACTGGGTCGTTGTGCGCGGGGCAGCGCAAGTCACGGTCGGCGACCGGGTCGAATTGCTGAACGAGAACCGCTCGATCTACATCCCGCTGGGCGAGGTCCACAGGCTGGAGAATCCGGGCAAGATCGACACCGAGATCATCGAGGTCCAGACCGGGAGCTACCTCGGCGAGGATGACATCGTGCGGCTTGAGGATGTCTATAACCGCAGCTGAGGGCGCGGCCTCGGTTGCGCATCCATGCTGATCGCTCCTACAAGGGCTTGTCCTTTGTGGAAGTGCCATGCCGAAGCCGACCTCACCACCTGTCGCGCACACAGAGCGGAGCCCCGCCGCCGCTGCCAGCATCGACGCGATGCGATCCGTGCTGGAGCAGGAGGCTGCCGCCCTGCTGGCGATGGCAAAGGGTGTCGATGACACCTGGCTCGCTGTGCTGGCCTTGCTCGACAGGGTGCGCAAGGCAGGCGGGCGCATCATCGTCAGCGGCGTCGGCAAGAGCGGCCATGTCGGGCGCAAGATCGCGGCGACCTTGGCGTCCACAGGCACGCCGGCCTTCTTCATCCACGGCACCGAGGCCAGCCATGGCGATCTCGGCATGATCCGGGTCGGCGATGCCGTGCTGATGCTGTCGGCCTCCGGCGGCACCGGCGAGTTGCTCGATCTCGCCCACCACGCCCGCGCCACTGGCCTGCCCATGGTGCTGATCAGCAAGAAGGCGGATGGCGCACTCGGCCTTCTGGCGGAACATGTTCTCAGCCTCCCCGATCTGCCAGAGGCCTGTCCGAACGGGCAGGCGCCCACAACCTCATCCACTGCGACACTGGCCGCCGGCGACGCGCTGGCGGTGGCGCTGATGCGGCTGGCGGGGTTCTCGGTCGAGGATTTCCGGCATTTTCACCCCGGCGGCCAGCTTGGCCAGCGCAGCGGCGCGCGCTGAACGGCGATGGTCGGGCAGGCTGGCGGTAGCATCCTGATCCGCCCTGCGCTGGCCTGCGCTACCCCGCGTGACCTGCCGCGCGAAGTCGAGGTGCTGGGTGCCGGCCGGGCTGTCCGCGCCTTGCTGACGGTGGCGGCACTGCAAGGCTCGACGTGCCATTTCCGGATCTGGTGCCGGCACCAGTCGCGGGCGGAGTTCCTGCGCGTACATCTGGCCGATCTGCCGCCGCTCTCGGTCGAGATCGTGGTGGCCGACACAGCGCTGCCCGAAAGCCGCAGGCCCGTGGTGCTGGCGCTCGGCCAGCGCACCTCGCGGCGCTCTCGTCAGAAGAGCAAGGATGCGCTGTTCGGCGAGAATCTTGCGATCATCGCCGGCTTGGTTCCGCAACTCGTGGGCCGCAGCGTGATCGTGGTCACCAATCCCTCGACCCGGCTGACGGCGCGCCTCAGGGCCAGCGGCGTTGCAGCGCTCGGCATCGGCGTCATGAACGATCAGCTCCGCTTCGAGCGTGACGCCGGAGCGGCCTTGCGCCTTGTCGGCGCACACAACCCGTTCGAACTCGGCTTCGGGGCCCTTGGCAGGCCAGCCCCCGATCCGCCGCTCTCCTTCAGCCGCGCTGCCTACCGCGAACTCACCAACCGGCAGGACAGGCAGCGGCCCTTGCTCGACCCCGATGGCGTGCTGATGCGTCTGACGCCCGCCTTGCACGAGCGCGCCTGGCGCGATCTCGGACAACTCCATGACGGGCTGGATGTGGCCAAGCGCTGGTATGCCCGCCAGCGCCTTGCCTCGCGCTATCTGGAGAACGGCATCGCCTGCGGCCGCGCCATTCTCACCGCGATCGATTTCCTGACAGGAAAGGTGATTGCGCGCCCCGACCTGACGCTGGAGGCACCGGTCCGCATCGGGGATCGCACCATGGTGGTCGGCTGGCCATGGGACAGTTTCACCGGGCAGCCGCGTGCGCTCAGCCTCGATCCAGACTCCGTGGAGGTTGTCACCGAACTGGCTTCTCCTGACCGCCTGGGGCTTGCCGACATGGCTGGCGATGTCGCCAGCAAGCCTGCGATTACCCTGCGCCGCGATGGCGTGCCTTCCGTCCGCTGTTCGGGCGAGGCGCTGGAGACACTCTGGCCCGACCTCGTTCCGCTGTCCGATCCGGATGACACAAGCGGCAGGACGGCAGCGATCGATGTGCGGCTCGTCGATGATCCGGAGGCCCTTCCGGATGCCTGGGTTGCTGGCACGGGCCCCGTGCAGCAGATCGCCCAGCATCGTGGCAAGAACGTCTTCGAGCACCGCGACCTGACCATCCGCACGCTGCCGGGCCAGCGCAGGCTGATTGCCTTCGGCAGCGGTGCGCGCGCCCTAATCGACGATGACAGCCGCCAGATCACGCTGGCAGCGCCTCCCGGAAGTGTCCGCCGCGACGAGTTTCGCAAGCTGCTGCGCGACCAGATCCTGACACCGGCCTATGCCGCTGCCGGGGCCTGGGTGCTGCATGCCGGGCTGGTCAGCCTTGGCGGGGCGGGGCTGCTGCTGCTGGGCGATTCAGGCGCCGGCAAGACCACGGCGGCGCTGCATCTGCTCGGTGGCGACGGCAAGCCGTCCCCGGACAGTGGCTATGGCGCATCCGAGCGCGTGCTGGTGTTCATGCATGAAGGGCACTTGATGGCGCTTGGGGTGCCCGAATCGCTGACCATCTTCCGCGGCACCTTGCGCGGCCTCGGCCGCTTCACCGATCTGGTGGCGGGCCATGATCCGGCGCAGGACTGGAGCCGCGCGCACAAGCTCAGGCTCTCGCGCGATAAGGTGGTCAGCCGGCTCGGCAGCCATCAGATCGCACGCCCGATTCGCGTCAGCCATGTGGCGCTGTTGCGATATCGCGCGACGCTGAAACAGGCCCAGTCGAGCCCGATCACCGATCCTGCCTTCCGGCGCGAAGTGCTGACCTCGAATGACCTCACGACCGAGGACGATGTCCGCGCCGCCTGGCTGGGGTGGTTCCCGGCCGCGCGCGACCCTGCCGTGCCTGACACCTTCGCTGATGATGATCTGCCTTTCGCGGTGATCGACTGGTCGGCGCCCGGCGGCCTGGCGAGCCTTCTGGCGCGCCATTGCGAAGAGCGGTGAAGCCCGCTTTTTTTCCAGCCGATATGAACCTCTCGCCGTGTCGCCGCGACTGACAAGGGACAGTCCAGCGCAACGCGAGACACGAGGGTTCCCAGATGCCAGGCCAGAGCATGACACCGATGTTGATCCGCCTGAGTTTCGTGGTGCTGGCGCTGTTGATCGCCTCCGTGCCGATGGTTCAGGCCGGCTTCTGACGGAATGCCAGCCTTGCGGCCTGCCGCGAGCCGTCTATGACGATGTCATGATCCGTTTGTCGCAACTCGCATCCTATGGCTGGATCGGCGTCGTCACGGCGCTGGCTCACTATGGCACCCTGATCGGGCTGGTGGAGCTGGCCGGAATGGCGCCCGTCCCCGCCACGCTGGCCGGTTTTGTCGTCGGCGCCGGCGTGTCCTACACGCTGAACCGCCGCTTCACCTTCAGCACGGCACGCAGCCATGGTGCCGCCGGCTGGCGCTTCCTGGTGATTGCCGGGCTCGGTTTCGTGGCCACGTGGGCGCTGATGCACCTGTTCGTCAACCGCCTCGCCTTGCCCTACCTGCCGATGCAGTTGCTGACCACGGGGCTGGTGATGGCGATCAGCTTCACCGGCCACAAGTTCTGGAGCTTCGGCGAGAAACCCTGAGCCCCTGACCCACTGATACCATCGGTCATCGGGTTTGGCCGATGTGCCGATGGCAGGCGCGAATGCGCCCGGTTCTGCGCGAGGTTTCTCATCACCTGTGACGTGTCACAGGTGATGAGTATTGGCATTGCGTGTCATCACCGCCTTGGGCCAGTGATAACAATTCATGAGCCTCATGCAGTTCGATCTGAGATGGCCGCCACGTGGACGGCCATGACACTTGTGCTGCCGAGTACGGCCAGCGCTGTTTTGCTGCCGCCTCTCACAGCCGCTGTGAGATCGAGATCGCGTATGCGGGCTGGCGCTGGGTGAACAACGGGTCGTTGACCGGCCCTGCAAGGCCGTCAGCCGTGTTGGTGGGGTCGAAGATCGCATTGTCGCAGGTTTCATTCTTCTCGATCGCGCTGAAGGCGATCGTGCCAAGCTTGATCGTTGGGCGCTTGTCCTCATCAGCCCAGGTTTCCGTCACCTTGGTGGCCTCATCGCCGGGGCGCGCCACGATGGCGAGCATGTCGATGCTTGCCGTCTTCGCTGCGACACGTGCAGTAAGATCATCGGTCAGGAAGTCCGAAGGCTTGGCCTTGGCCTCATCATCCGTGAGGCTGACATCGCCGCCGGTCGGTGCCATTCGGAACTTCACGACCGTCTTGGCACCCGCAGCGTTGGTCAGTGTGTAGGGGTGAATACCCCAGTAGCTCACACCAACCCATGAGCCGACGACCGGCCGGGACGCCAGAAATTTCGCCTGATTGGTGGTCTCGGGGTTGGCATCAGTGAAGGCCTTGATCTTGTCAGCATCGGGCCGGCCATCCGCGCCAGGCACGCGGGCTTTTAGGAAGGCCAGCATCTGGGTTGGTGACGTGACAAAGTTGATCGGCGCATTGACCATCACGAACTCGGTCTGGCCTGCGCCACCCTCGTCCAGCTTGAACGAGAAGCCGCGGTTGACGGTCTTGGTCGCGTCAGGAACTTTGGGATTCCCCCCACCGACTGAAAATCGGGCGACAACCCTTGAAGGCTTGTCGAACGCGGCTGATTTGCTCAGCGCCTTGCCTTCGGCCGTCGGCGTGAAGGTGCCGATCACACATTGGCCCTTGGCCCCGCTGGGTCTTGCCTTCTGGTTGCCGGCAAAGTTGCGCATCGTCTTGACGATTTCTTCGGTCTCGGCGCTCTGGGCAACCGCAGAACCGGTCAGGCCAAAAGCCAGCATGAAAGCTGGAACGGACATGGCAAGACCCGCTGACTGATATCGAAACATGATCATCTTCTCCCTCTTTGGTGCGCAATGGCACTCCACCTACCCTTCGGGTTCTGGACGGAGACAGTTACATCGATCACAGGCTCGTGACCGCCCATCCACGTGCTGAAGAGGTTGACTGGCACCAACGGTCATAATTTCTCACTCGCTTGGGTTCCCCCGGGCGTGGGAGGCGGGGATTCATTGGGCGCGGAGGCTTCGCGCCATGGCATCAGCAGTCGAGCTTCAGACCGGCATTCGGCCGCAGCCCTTCGACGGCTGGCCGCGACGTCGAAGGATTAACGCCAGAGCCGGTGAACACTGTCTCTGGCGGCCGTGCTGGACCGCCCCATCAATCGGATCGCGCAACTGGGCTCACAACGGTCAATCGCCATGACCGCTGGTATGATTCCGTCGGCAAGCGCGTCCGCGCGCCCGAGCCAGTGCGAGGGGCCCGGTCAGGCAGGGCCATCGCTTGAAAGGCGGCACTTTGAAACGTGGCACATGGGTCAATGGTGTCATCCCCGGCGGCCCGCAGGGCCGGGAAGGGGATCCAGACACATGATCGCAGTGAAATGGATCCCCTTCCCGCGCCCAACGCGCGCCGGGGATGACACCCGGTCAGTGACCGGCTTCAAGCACGTGTTCGACCGGCTCAGCCCGGCTTGCGGGCGAGGAAGGTCATCCGGGCGCTGTTGTGCCCGATATTGGCCCGTTGCTGCACGCTGCCGAAGCCGGCCTTGTGCAGGCGCGTGTCCATCTGGGCCGCTGTATACATCGCCAGCCCCAGCGTCTCGCGCAGCTTGCGGTAGTCCGAGAGCGCGGTCCGGACCAGCCCGGCGAGGGCAGCCAGCAAAAAACCACCCTGCCATGCGAAGGCCAGCAGGGCGCGTGTATCGGTCACCATGCCGACATCGGGCGGGATCACATCGCCGATCACCAGCGCACCGCCCGGCTTGAGCTTGCGCAGCCACACGGAGAGGGCG
>JAIYDY010000026.1 GCA_027487245.1 Hyphomicrobiales bacterium | reverse complement strand
GACCGGGGCGCTCGGCCTCCAACGATCCGGGCCTTGCCGGGCTGATCGAAGCCAGCGCCGATGCCATCGTCTTTGTCGCCAAGACCTGGGATTACCACGTGCGCGTGGCGCTGGAGACGACCAACGAGGAAAACCTCGCCTCGATCCGCGACAGTGTTGCGGCCGCCGTCGCGGCGGGCCGCGAGGCCATCGTCGACTGCGAGCATTTCTTCGACGGCTACAAGGCCAACCCCGATTATGCGCTGGCCTGCGCCCGCACCGCCTACGAGGCCGGCGCGCGCTGGGTGGTGCTGTGCGACACCAATGGCGGCACGCTGCCCGATGAGATCGGCGCCATCGTCACGCATGCGGCAAGCGTCGTGCCCGGAAGCCATCTCGGCATCCATGCCCACGATGATTGCGGCTGCGCGGTAGCCAATTCGCTGGCGGCGATCGAAGCCGGCGCGCGCCACATCCAGGGCACGCTCAATGGCCTCGGCGAGCGCTGCGGCAATGCCAACCTCGTCACGCTGATCGGGGCCCTGAAGCTCAAGCCGGGGCTGAGTGCGCGTTATGCCATCGGCGTTGACGACACCCGGCTGGGTGAGTTGACCAAGGCCTCGCGCCAGCTCGACGAAATCCTCAACCGCTCGCCGAACCGGCACGCGCCCTTCGTCGGGGCATCCGCCTTTGCCACCAAGGCCGGCATCCATGCCTCCGCCGTGCTGAAGGAGCCGGAGACCTACGAGCATGTCCGGCCCGAAACAGTCGGCAACCGCCGCCGGGTGCTGGTCTCGGACCAGGCCGGCAAGTCGAACCTGATCTCGGAACTGGAGCGCATCGGGGTGGCCATCGACAAGGCCGACCCGAGGCTTGGCCGCGTCCTGTCGGAGGTCAAGGACAAGGAGGCGCAAGGCTATGCCTATGAGGGCGCCGATGCCTCGTTCTTCCTGCTCGCCAAGCGGGTGATGGGCCAGGTGCCGAATTACTTCGAGGTCGAGCGCTTCAAGGTCAATGTCGAGCGCCGCTACAACGCGGTGGGCGAGTTGGCCACTTTCTCGGAAGCCATCGTCAAGGTGAAGATCGGCGGCCATTCGCGCATGTCGGTGGCCGAGGGCAACGGCCCGGTGAACGCGCTGGACAAGGCCCTGCGCAAGGATCTCGGCCGCTACCAGGAGTTCATCAAGGCGCTGAAACTGGTCGACTACAAGGTCCGCATCTTCCAGGGCGGCACCGATGCCGTGACCCGCGTGCTGATCGATTCAGCCGATGGTGCCGAGCGCTGGACCACGGTCGGCGTCAGCGCCAACATCATCGATGCCTCGTTCCAGGCGCTGGTGGATTCCATCACCTACAAGCTGGTGAGGGCAGGGGTGGGCGGCGAGTAAGGTGGCACGGCCCCGCACCCGCCGCTGGCCTCAATCGGTCAGCCTGATCTGCTTTTCGCCGCACAGGTTGGCGCTTTCGGAATCGCTATCCGTCTCGTCGTCGAAACGGGCGAGCACGAAGAAGCTGCACCCGGTCGGTTTGTTGAGCTTGAGCTTGACTGACTTGCCCGGTGCGAGCGGCTTGGTCAGCTTGCCGACAAGGCGCGGCTGATCGCCAGTGGTGGCGATCTCGAAGGCGGTCAGCGTGGCCGTGCGGGCGTTGATCACGGTCAGTTCGGCGGGCGCCTTGGCGGCGGGACGACCCTGCGCTTCGGCACCGGACGCGCCGAGCATGACAAGGGTTGCGAGGCCTGCGGCGAGACCCGCAGCACGGCGGCGTTGCCGCACACAAAAAACAGGCATTGGCGAAACAGGCTTTAACGAGACAAGGCGCATGGGCAGTCCTCTCTGGCCGATTCTCATCCATCGTCCCGGCCTTGCAGCCGGACGATGTGCATGAGACACCTGTCGCGCGGCACAAACAAGGCAAATTGCACCAGATCGCTGCGCGGCCTTCGTATCGCCTCGCTGGCATGGCATCGGCATGATGCGCCGTGGCCGGACCTATTCAGTCAGCGTTCACGAGGGCTGGTGCAGCGTCTGAAGGATAATGCCGGGAACGCAAGGTCTCGCAGACCGGACTGCTGACTGCCCAGGAGGCCACGATGCAAGACAGGCTGACAATGCTCCACAGGCTGAAGACAGACACATGGCCACAAGGCGTTGTCCGTGAGGCGCATGGCCTGAGGGCCGCTTCGCTCCTGCACATGCTCCGTCTGGTCTGGGCCAGCCTTATCGCAGCGCTGTTGCTGGTGATCGTGCCTGCTGGCGCACAGTCGCCCCCGGCGACGCCCGCGCCAGCATCCTCCGGCCAGCCCGTACAGAAGCGTGTCGCCTTCGTCATCGGCAACGCGGCCTATCCGTCTGGACCTCTCAAGACTGCCGCGAACGACGCCGGCCTGATCGGCCAGACCTTGCAGGCAGCCGGCTTCGATGTGGTCGGTGCGCGCGATCTCGATGCCGAGATGCTGCGCCGCTCGTTCCGCGACTTCCTCGACAAGGCGACCGCGGCAGGCCCCGACACGGTGGCGGTGGTCTATCTGGCCGGCTATGGCCTGCAATTCGATGGCGAGAACTATGTGGTTCCGGTCGATGCCCGCATCGCCCGCGATGTCGATGCGCCGATCGAGTCGGTCCGCATTGTCGACTTGCTGAGGCCCATGGCGGCGCTGCCCCTGCGCGCCTCGATCGTGGTGCTGGATCTCGCCCGTCCGCTGCCGTTCGCCAAGACCGGCACCGCGCTACAGGGCGGCCTTGCCCTGATGGAGCCGGACGCACGCACGCTGCTGGCCTTCAACAGTTCGCCGGGCGTCGTCGCGCCCGATGGCACCGGCGAGTTCGGGGCCTATGCGCTGGCCCTCAACGAGATGATGCGCGAGGGCGGCTTGCCCATCGACGAGGTGTTCAACCGGGTCCGCCTGCGTGTCAACGAGGCCAGCGCCGGGGCCGAGGTGCCGTGGCATGCTGCCCGGCTCGACGTGCCTTTCTCGCTGTTCGAGGCCGCTGCCTCCGCGCCTCCGCCCGCTGTCGATGTGCAGGCCCAGCGCGAGCGCCGCGAGCGCCCCATCGCCGAACTCGATGCGCGCGATGCCTATCTGACCGCCATCGAGAAGGACACGGTGCCCGCCTATGAAGCCTTCCTCCGGGCCTATCCGCGCGATCCCATGGCAGGCCGCGTCAAGGCCATCCTGGCCGCCCGCCGCGAGGCGATCACCTGGCGCAGGGCGCGCAACCAGAACGAGCCCGAGGCCTACTGGACCTATCTCAACCGCTATCCGCGTGGCCCGCATGCCGCCGAGGCCCGTCGCCGGCTGGCCCGCCTGACCGCCCCGCCCGCCCCGCCGCGCGGTTTCGCCGAGGTGGATTTCGAGATCGGACCGCCGATCGAGGAGGAGGTGATCTTTGTGTCGCGGCCGGTCCTCAGCTACGCCGATCCCGATTTCGGCTTCGCCCCGCCGCCGCCCCCACCGCTGTTCTTCCTGCCGCCTCCGCCGCCCCCGATCCGGGTGCTGACACCCATCGACATTCTCGAAGAATATGAGCTGCCGGCCCCGGTCTTCGTGCCGCTGCCGATCTATGTCGCGCCGCCGATCTACATCGCGCCGCCGCCGACCACGAACGTGATCTACTACAACATCCACAACACCGTGCTGGTGGCCCCGCCGCCGGTGCTTCCCGGCCTGCCGCCGCCACCGCCCGGCGTTCTGCCCGGCACAGGCTTGCCGCCCGGAGCCTTCGTGCCGCCGGGCGCTGGCCCCTCGATCAGCCCCGGTGGTGTCGCCGCCGGTGCCCTTGCCATCGGGGCGGCTGCCGGCGCGGCGGCCCTTGCCATTCGTCTGGCGCGGCCACCGTCCGTCAACGAACGCGTGCGCCTCAATCCGCGTCAGCCCGGTCCGGCCGTTGTTCCGGCCATTGCACCCGGCGGTGCTCCGGGTCTCGCACCTGGTCTGTTGCCGCCACGCGGTCCGGTGCCCGGCGTGCAGACACCCGCTGTCCAGGTCCCCGGCGTGCAGGCTCCCGGCGTACAGGCTCCTGGGCTGCAGGCTCCCGCCGGCGTCGCGCCCGGCCTGCGCCCCACCACGCCGACAGTGCTTCCGGCCCTGCCCGGAACGACGCCTGCAGGCGCCACTTCGCCCCCCACCGCCACGCCTCCAGCGATCACGCCTCCCACCACCACGCCTCCCACCACCACGCCGCCCATCACCGGTGGGCCCGGACTGACGCGCCCGGCGGTTCCCGGCACTGCCACCACGCCGCCTGTCGTTACTCCGCCTGCCACAACCGCGCCCGGGGGCGTCACACCACCGGCGACCACGCCGCCACCGGTTGTACCGCCTCAGGGCACCGTCACGCCAGCCAGTCCGGCTGCCCGTCCAGCCGGTCCGGCCACAACACCTGCCACGACGCCGCCAGCCGGCACCGTGCCGCCGTCCGTGACCACTCCGCCCGCGACCACGCAGCCTGGCCAGCCGCCAGCCATCGTTCGTCCGGGTGCGCCTGCCGTCACCCCACCCGTTGTCGCACCACCTGCGGGCACGGTCACGCCGCCCTCGGGGGTGACCACGCCGCCAGCCGGCACAGTCACACCGCCCGGTCCGGCCGTGCGTCCGGCTGGTCCCGCCACAGGCCCGGTCACGGTACCGCCCGCCGTCACCGCGCCCGTCACGGCGCCGCCTGTCACCACGCCACCTGTGACAGCGCCGCCTGGTGCGATCCGGCCCCAGCCGCTGCCATTGCCGACGGTTCAGCCGCCGCCTGCTGCCACGCGGCCAGCCGCCCCCCCGGTCACGACACCCGGTCAGCCGCCGGCGCAGCCAACGGTCACGCCCGGCCTGCCGCCGCGCCCCGGCGCGATCGGAGGTCCGCCTGTGGCGCCGCGCGCGGTGACGCCGGCTCCGCTGCCGACGCCGCAGGTTCCGCCTGCCGCGACGGGACAGCCTCCGCGTGCACTGCCGGCCATCCAGCCGCCGCGCCCCGCAACGGCCGGCCCGCAAGCAACGCCGCCCGTGACGCCTCCGGTCGCAGCACCACCCGTCGCGGCCCCGCAAAGACCGGTTCCGCAACGGCCAGCGCCTCCCGTGGTCGCCCCGCCCGTGCAGCAGCGCGTGGCTCCGCCGCCGCAGGTGCAGCGCCCCGCGCCGCCACCTGTCATCCGCCAGCCGCCTCCGCCAGTTGTGCGCCAGCCTCCGCCGGTAGTCCGCCAGCCACCGCCGGCCATACGGCAGGCTCCGCCCCCGGTCATGCGTCAGCCGCCGCCTGTGGTCCGTCAGGCCCCGCCACCGATCCAGCGGGCAGCGCCTCCGCCGGTGTTCGCGCCGCCAAGGGCTGCACCGCCGCCCCAGCGCGCCGCCCCGCCGCCACGCATGGCCCCGCCCGTCGCCGCCCCTCCGCGCGCCGCGCCGCCACAGCGTGCAGCACCGCCGGCAGGCCGCCGGCCCTGTGGACTGCCCGGTCTGCCGCCCTGCTGACGATGGTCCTGAACGCCTGCCACCTTGGGTGGCAGGCTTGGGCACTGGCGGTCTGCGCTCCGGGCAGGGCGCATCTGCTTTAGAATGATTAGCGTTCGGCATCGCCCGGGCTTACATTGTGCCCAGAACGTGGATTCCCCTCACCGATGTCGCCACCTGCCAGCACTGCCCCGAAGCCTGCCGTCTCGGCCGCATCGGGCGGGTTCGTTTCAACCTTCCGCGCCTTGTGGCCCTATCTGTGGCCGCAGGATCGCAAGGATCTGCAGATCCGTGTCCTGCTGGCCTTCGTGTTGCTGGTCATCGGCCGGGTCATCCTCGTCGGCGTGCCCTTCTCCTTCAAATACGCCACCGACGCACTGAGCGCCGAACTGGCCAAGACGGGCAGCATCGGTGTTAGCTGGCTGATTGCCGCACCGCTGGCGCTGACCGCGATCTACGGCCTGATGCGGGTCGGCTCGGCCGGCTTCATCCAGATGCGCGATGCCGTGTTTGCGCCGGTGTTCATGCACGCGGTCCGCAAGCTCGCGCACCAGACCTTCGCGCACCTGCACCACCTCTCCTTGCGCTTCCACCTGGAGCGCAAGACCGGCGCGCTGACCCGTGTGCTGGAGCGCGGCAGAAGCGGCATCGAGGACATGGTCCGGCTTGGTCTCAACCAGCTTGTGCCGGTGATCGTCGAGCTCACGCTGATGATCATCGTGCTGCTCTGGACCTTCGACTGGCGCTATGTGCTGCTGCTGCTCACCATGGTGACGCTCTACATGGGCTTCACCATCAAGGCGACCGAGTGGCGCATCAACATCCGCCGCAACATGAACGACAGCGACACCGACGCCAACGGCAAGGCCATCGACTCGCTGTTGAATTTCGAGACCGTGAAATATTTCAGCGCCGAGCGGCGCGAAACGGCGCGCTATGACGTCGCCATGGCCAAATACGAGAAGAACAGCGTGCGCGCCTACCAGTCGCTGGCGGTGCTCAACTTCGGCCAGGCGCTGATCTTCTCCATTGCGCTGACCATCGCCATGTGGATGTGCGTCGATGGCATCCGCTCGGGCCGCAACACGATCGGCGACTTCGTGCTGATCAATGCCTTGCTGATCCAGCTCTACACGCCGCTCAACTTCATGGGCACGGTCTACCGCGAGATCAAGCAAGCCACGCTCAACATCGAGGAGATGTTCGCGCTGCTTGGCCGCGACCCCGAAATCCTCGACAGGCCGGGCGCCCCCGCGCTCAAGGTCGACGCGGGCGAGGTCCGCTTCGAGGATGTGCACTTCGCCTATGTTCCCGAGCGCAAGATCCTCAAGGGCATCAGCTTCACCGTACCGCCCGGCAAGACGGTCGCCATCGTCGGTCCGTCCGGGGCCGGCAAGTCGACGATCTCGCGGCTGCTGTTCCGCTTCTACGAACCCAATGCCGGGCGCGTGCTGATCGACGGGCAGGACATTGCTGGCGTGACGCAGGCCTCGCTGCGCGCCTCGATCGGCATGGTCCCGCAGGACACGGTGCTGTTCAACGACACGATCGGTTACAACATCGCCTATGGCCGGGATGGTGCCTCCGACGAGGATGTCCGCGCCGCCGCTGCGATGGCGCAGATCGACCGCTTCATCGCCTCCTTGCCCGACGGCTACAACACCCAGGTCGGCGAGCGCGGCCTCAAGCTCTCGGGCGGCGAGAAGCAGCGCGTGGCGATTGCCCGGACCTTGCTGAAGGCACCGCCCGTGCTGGTGCTGGACGAGGCGACGAGCGCGCTCGACAGCTTCACCGAACGCGAGATCCAGGACGCGCTCGACAAGGTCTCCGTGGGCCGCACCACGCTGGTCATCGCCCACCGGCTCTCGACGGTCGTCAACGCCGACGAGATCATCGTGCTCGACAAGGGCGTGATCGCCGAACGCGGCAGCCATGACATGCTGCTGGTGCAGAACGGCATCTATGCCGCGCTCTGGAACCGCCAGCGCGAGGTCGCCGTCGCCGAGGAAACCCTCAAGCGCGCCGCCGCCGCCGAGGAACCCAGCGTCAGGATCACGTTGACCAAATGACGCTTGCCGCTCCTGCCCGGTCCGCGCGCTCGTTTCCCCTGTTCATCCTGGGGCTGGCGACCACGCAGATCCTGGGCTGGGGCACGACGCTGTATCTGCCCTCGATCCTTGATCGCCAGATCAGTGCCGATCTCGGCATCGGTCGCAATGTCATCTATGGCGGGATCACCGTCATGCTGTTCATCGCGGCGCTGGTTGGCCCGCGCTTCGGGCGCTGGATCGACGAAGGCGGGGCACGCCACCCGATGCTCATCGGCAAGCTGCTGCTGGCCGCGGGGCTGGTCGGCATCGGCCTGAGCACCGGCCCGGTCGGTTATCTCGCGGCCTGGGTGCTGATCGGCATCGGCACGCCCCTGTCGCTCAGCATCGGTTCGCTGGCCTCCGTCACCCAGAGCTTTCCCGAGCGCGGGCGGCGCGGCCTCAGGGCGCTGATGCTGTTCGGCGGGCTGTCCAACGGCTTCGTCTGGCCGCTGACGGGCTGGCTGGAGACGGAGATCGGCTGGCGCAACGTCTGTTTCGTCTATGCCGCCGTGCAGGTGCTGGTCTGCCTGCCGCTGGCGCATGTGCTGATCCGCGCGCCGGTGGCGCTCGATGATGCCGATGCGTCCGCGCCCAAGGTCGCGTCCGGCCAGTTGTCCGAGGCGCAGCGCCGACAGGGCTTCTGGCTTCTGATCTTGGCTGCCGGTTTCAGCGGGCTTGTCTCGTGGGGGCTGCCATTGTTCTTCGTCGCCATGTTCCTGCAAGGCGGCATGGAGACGGGGATGGCGATTTTTCTTGCCTCCGTGACGGCCTATTTCACGTTTCTGGCCCGCATCATCGATTTCGCGCTCGCGGGAAAGGTGCCCGGTGTCCGCATCGTGGCCGGGGCTTCGCTGATGTCGCCGGTCGTGTTCGTGCTGATGCTGCTGGCGCTGGGCACCTTGCCGCCCGGCCTGGCGCAAACCGCGCTGCTGGCCCTGGCGATGGGCCTTTATGGCATGGCGACAGGACTGATCGCGACCTCTCGCGCCACCTTGCCGTTCGAGTTGTTCGGCTCGGGCGGCTTTGCCTCGATGCTGGGCAAGCTCTCGTTCTTCCTCAACATGCTGTTCGCGGCTTCGCCGCTGCTGTTCGCCGTGATCTATGACGGACTCGGCAAGGAGGCCGCGATCCTCGGCGGGCTGGCCGGCAGCCTTGTGGCTGCCATCGCCTATCTCAGGCTCGACCGGCTGGTGGTGGGCACGAAGGCCGCCTGATCGAGCGGCCTCGGCCTGGTCCATCAGGGCCATTCCTGCACTTGCCTATGGCGCGGGGGCGCTTTCCCTCCTACATGAGGGCCGAACGATGAGTCCGAACACCGAAAGCTGCCGCCGATGTCCATCCTCGATTCCGTCAAGAAGCTGTTCGTTCCCATCCATAAGGAAGGCTATCCGTTCATCGCCATCGGTGCGGTGGCGACAGCGGTGCTCGGCCACCTGTGGTCGCCCTTCGGCTGGATCGGCCTGATCATCACCATCTGGATCTGCTACTTCTTCCGTGATCCGGCGCGTGTGACCCCGCAGCGGGAGGGGCTGGTGATTTCGCCCGCCGATGGCCGCATCAGCATGATCGTGCAGGCCGTGCCGCCGCCCGAACTGGAGATGCCCGCAGAGCCGATGACCCGCGTCTCGGTGTTCATGAACGTGTTCGATTGCCATGTGAACCGCTCGCCCGTGAGCGGCACGGTCCGCAAGATCGCCTACACACCCGGCCTGTTCCTCAATGCCGAACTCGACAAGGCCAGCGATGACAACGAGCGCAATGCACTGATCATCGACACCCTTGCCGGCCCCATCGTGGTCGTGCAGATCGCCGGCCTGATCGCCCGGCGCATCGTGCCCTTCATCAAGGAAGGCGCAGTGCTGGCCCCCGGTGAGCGTTTCGGCCTGATCCGTTTTGGCAGCCGCGTCGATGTCTACCTGCCTCTCGGCATCAAGCCGCTGGTCAGCGAAGGCCAGACTGCGATTGCCGGCGAAACCGTGATTGCCGACATCGGCTCCGCCGAGGCCGCCCGCGTCTTCCGCACCCAGTGATCCCGCAGCGCCCGGTTCTGACCGGGCGCCGGTGACGGTGCGAGGGAATGGTCACGCCCCCGCCCGGTCATGATCGGGCCGGCGTGTTCTATTCCAGCCTGAGCCCGTCGATGGCCGCATCGATGCTGGCGCCCGTGTCGTCGGAATCCGCAGACACAGCGATGCCGACCAGCGGGCCGGGGTCGCGCCCGAAGGCGCGGCGGAAATCAGCGGCCAGATCAGCCTGCTCGGACAGCCATTTGCCGTCGGCCACCCCGCCCGGCACACGCAGCACCAGCTTGCCGCTGGAGCCCATGTGCGGGCTGGCAACCACGGCATTCCGGGCCCCGCTGCCGCCCCAGACATAGACCAGCGCAGCGCCTGACGACCACCACATGGCCGAAGTCAGGCTCTGCGCGCCTTTGGCGGCATTGGCTGCCGCGGCATCGCGCGCGAACACGAAGTAGAGCGCGATGGCGCGGTCATCGCCACCCTTTCTGGAAAGGTCCGTGGCCGGAGGGCCGTTTTTGACCCGCCAACGCCAGCGCGCCGCCATCAGCGGCCAGCTGTCCTCGTCGAGGCTGCGCCAGATCACGCTCACTGCCTTCTGCCCGCGGATCGTGAGCTGGTTTGCTCCTTCGGCGGCAAAGCCCATCGGTGTCAGCGAACGGAAGGTCAGCGGTTTCCAGCCCTGACCTTGCAAGTTCGGCCCGAAGCTGACCGGGCCAGCCAGGGCTGGGGCAGCGCAAGCCAGAATGGCTGCGGCAACGACCGCTGCCGGCGCAATGCGAGAGCGGGGAGGGCGACAATGCAGCGCAAGACAATGCAGCAGGCCGATCGACGGATGCAGGCGATGACGGATGTCCATGGAGCGTCATACACCGCCGCACCCTTGCCGGACGCGCTCCTTGCGAAGTTGTGATCATCGCATCGGTCACCCGGCCTGGCCCGGCCTTGCCGGCTTGTGAGCCCCGCAGCTTCGGATTACGGTGCGGCCATCCGCGAAAGGCCTGTCCAGTGAGCGATCTGTTTCCCCCCTTCCAGCCTGACCGGGACGAGCCGAAGAAGCGGCGCTTCAAGCCGATCCCGTTCCGGCTTCTGGCCCCCAACCTGATCACGTTGCTGGGCCTCGCGCTTGGCCTCACAGGCATGCGCCTGGCGATCGAGGGCAAGCTCGAACTGGGTGTGGTCTGCGTGCTCATCGCCGCTGCGCTCGATGGCGTCGACGGGCGGCTGGCGCGCTTCCTCAAGGGCACCTCCCGCTTTGGTGCGCAGCTCGACTCGTTGGCCGATTTCGTCAATTTCGGCGTCGTGCCGGCGGTGATCCTGTATCATTTCGTGCTCAGGGATCTGAAGAACCTCGGCTGGATCATCTGCATCATCTTCGCCATCGCCATGTGCCTCAGGCTGGCGCGCTTCAACGTGATGATTGACGATCCGGACCGGCCGGACTGGCAGAAGAACTTCTTCACCGGCATGCCGGCCCCGGCTGGCGCCGTCACGGTGATGCTGCCGCTCTACCTGCATTTCCTTGATGTTCCGGTGCAGCCCTACGGGGCCATCCCGGTGGCGCTGTATGTGCTGGCCTGCGCCTTCCTCACCATCTCGACGGTACCGATGTATGCCGGCAAGACGCTTGGCGCGCGGGTGCCGCGCCAGTGGGTGGCCCCCATTTTCGTCATCGTCACGCTGGCGGTTGCTCTGGTTGTGGCCTATCCGTTCGAGGCGCTGAGCCTGATCGTGATCGGCTACTTCGCGGCGATCCCGCTCGGCATCCGCGCCTTCCGTGCCCGCGAGAAGGCAGACCGCGACGCTGCGAGGGCGACCATCGGTCAGCCAGCCGCGCCTCCTGCTGCCGAAACGGTCGCCTGACAGGACAGCGATATCGTCCGGGGGCGATCACCGCTCGCGCTGCTATCCCGGCTCAAGGCCGGGGTGACTGTGCACATGGCGAAAGCCGGCGCACAGTTCACTTTTCCCTGCCGATCCCTTAAGCCACTGGGCGAAACAACAGAAGTGGACCGCCCGTGTTTGGCCGCCGTGCCTCATCCTCCTCCCCGTCACCCTCGTCATCGGTGCCCGGCTGGCGGCCCCGGCTGGTGCTAGCCTCCGCCAGCCCGCGCCGGCTCGCGCTGCTCGACCAGGCCGGCATCAAGGCCGACTCGCTGCTGCCGACCGACATCGACGAGACCCCCAAGAAGAACGAGCGCCCGCGCGATCTGGCCCGCCGGCTGGCCCGCGAGAAGGCCGAGGCCGCCCTTGTCGTGACCCGCAACCAGCCGGAGCTGACAGGAGCCTACATCATTGCCGCCGACACGGTCGTCGCGCTGGGCCGGCGCGTGCTGCCCAAGCCCGAGATCGTGGACGAGGCGGCCGAGTGCCTCAGGCTGCTGTCGGGCCGCGCCCACCGGGTCTACACGGCGGTGACGCTGGTGACGCCGAAAGGAGCCTTCCGCGAACGTCTGGTCGAGACGCGCATCCGTTTCAAGCGTCTGTCCTCTGAGGATATCGAGAGCTATCTGGCCAGCGGTGAATGGCGCGGCAAGGCTGGCGGCTATGCGGCTCAAGGCATTGCCGGCTCGTTTATCGTCAAGCTGGTCGGCTCGCACAGCGCCGTTGTCGGCCTGCCGCTCTACGAGACCCTGTCGCTGCTCGGCGGCGAGGGTTATCCGGTCCACATGGGCTGGCTTCAGGCGGCGAACTGACACCGGTGGCGAAAGGCCGCGCAGGCAGGAGATGAGCGCATGAACATCGCCTTGTGGTTGCAGCGCACGGCCCTGGCCGCTCCCGATGCGCCGGCGCTCGGCCATGGCCTTGCCGTTATCGCCAGCTACGGCGCGCTGGCTGACATCGTGGCCCGCCGCGCGGCCGGTCTCCGGCAGCGCTTCGGGCTGGTGGCCGGCGACCGCGTTGCCGTCATTGCCGGCAACACCCCGGCCTATGTCGAGGCGCTGTATGCCATCTGGCATGCGGGGCTCGCCGCCGTGCCGGTCAATGCCAAGCTGCATGGGCTGGAAATCGCCTACATCCTCGAACATTCCAGCGCGCGGCTGGCCTTCGTCTCGGCCGATCTCGAAAGCGCCGTCGCCGAACACGCCCCCGCCTCGCTGGAGCATCTGGTCCGCTTTGGCTCGGACGACTGGACGCAGCTGGCCGCGTCCGAGCCTGCCCCGCTCGCCCCGCGGGCCGGCAGAGATCTGGCCTGGCTGTTCTACACCTCCGGCACCACCGGGCGGCCCAAGGGCGCGATGCTCTCCCATGGCAACCTCGCCGCCATGAGCCAGGCCTATGCTCTGGAGGTCGACCGCGTCGAGGTCGGCCATCCCATCCTGCATGCCGCCCCCATGAGCCACGGCTCGGGCCTGTACATCATGGCCCATGTCATGCGCGGCGGCATCAATCTGGTGCCCGAAAGCGGGGCCTTCGAGCCGTCCGAGATCGCGGCCACCATGAACCACTGGCGCAATGTCTCAATGTTTGCCGCGCCGACCATGATCAAGCGCCTTGTCGGCAGCGGCGCCGCCTTCGCGCCCGGCGCCATCCGCACCATCACCTGGGGCGGCGCGCCGATGTATGTCGAGGACACGCGCGCCGCGCTCGCGCATCTGGGTCCGTGCCTGGCCCAGATCTATGGCCAGGGCGAGAGCCCGATGACCATCACCCACCTGCCGAAGGGCGAGGTCGGCGATGCCAACCACCCGCGCTGGCTGGAGCGCCTCGCATCGGCGGGCCGCGCCTTTGCCTGCATCGAAACCACCGTCGTCGATCCCGAAGGCCGCCATCTGCCGCCCGGAGAAACCGGCGAGGTGATCTGCCGGGGCGCGCCTGTGATGTCCGGCTACTGGAACAACGAGGCCGCCAGCGCCCGGTCGCTGCGCGATGGCTGGCTCCACACCGGCGATGTCGGGGCCTTCGATGCCGAGGGCTATCTGGTGCTCAAGGACCGCGCCAATGACCTGATCATCTCCGGCGGCTCCAACATCTATCCGCGCGAGGTCGAGGAGGTGCTGCTCGAACACTCCGGCGTGCGCGAGGTCTCGGTGATTGGCCGGTCTGATCCGGAGTGGGGCGAGGTGGTGATCGCCTACGTCGTCGGCGAGGCCGGCAAGTCGGAACTCGATGCCCTGTGCCTGTCGCGCATCGCCCGCTTCAAGCGGCCAAAGGACTACGTCTTCGTGGACGCCCTGCCAAAGAGCCACTATGGCAAGATCCTCAAGACCGAGCTCAGGCAGGCCGATGCCGCGCGTCTTGCAGGGGAGGGGGCCTGATGGCAACGCCAGCCGAGTTTCCAGTGCGGGCAGCCAGCCGCAGCTGTCCGGTCTGCTCGAAGCCGACCGAAGCGGCCTTCAAGCCCTTCTGCTCGAAGCGCTGCGCCGATGTCGACCTCAACCGCTGGCTGACTGATCGCTACGCCGTGCCGGACGAGGAAGGCCGAGACCGCCTGTCCGACGATGACACAGACGGCGACAGCGGCAGCCTGCGCGGGCGCTGAGAACGCCTGGGAATGACGGCTGCCCTTCGTCGTCTCATGGCGAGCGCAGCGAAGCCATCCAGAACACGGGCTGCTGTCCCGTGCCCGCCAACCGGGCTTCGCTGCATGGCTGGACGGTTTTGCCGCGCTCGCCATGATGGCATGGCCGCTTGTCGCCGCCGCTCCGCGCTGATGCGAGCCAATCGGGATGAGTGCGCTGGCGCCTGCTGCCCGCCCTTGTCTGACATCTGATCAGTTCACGGCCGTGCCGAGCTCACGGATGGCCAGTGTGGCATCGTGAGGCAACGAAACTCTGGACAGGCGAAAAGCGAGCGACTATACCCCGCCCACCAACGCGGCGCGCCGAGCGCGACCGCCGGCGCCCGAGTAGCTCAGTTGGTAGAGCAAGCGATTGAAAATCGCTGTGTCACTGGTTCGATTCCGGTCTCGGGCACCATTCTTCCTTCCAAAGACAGTCAAAGAAGACCGCCAAGCGTTGATTTTCCAGCGCTTTTGGCCTATTTCTGTTGCATCGAGGCCCAAGCAGGCCCAACAGCAGCCAATAGTTTTGTTGGGCTGTTTGTTGGGCTGAAGCGCCGGCCTAACAGAACGAGCCCAACAGATGCCACTCACGGACCTGAAAGTTAAGAACGCGAAGCCGGGTCCCAAGGCAATCAAGTTGAGCGATGGGGAAGGTCTGCAGCTTTTGGTCACGCCAGCCGGCGGCAAGTCGTGGAAGTTGGCTTACCGATTCGACGGACGCCAGAAAGAGCTGACGATCGGGCCTTATCCTGTGATCGGACTACAAGAGGCTCGCCAGCGGCGCGATGAGGCAAAGCGACAGCTAGTCGATGGATTAGACCCGTCTGAGCAAAAGCGGGTTCAGAAGGTTTTGCGAGCCGATACAATGGCGGTGACTTTCCAGTTGGTCGCGGCTGAGTTGCTCGAGAAAAAGCGCCGTGAAGGCAAGGCGGCTCAGACGCTCGCCAAAACTGCTTGGCTTCATTCCATGGCCTGCGAAGTGATCGGCGCCCGCCCGATCGCGGAAATCACAGCGGCGGAGGTGCTGGCCGCCCTCAGGCGGGTTGAGGCGCGCGGCAAGCTCGAGACAGCCGCGCGGCTACGCTCTGCCGTGGGAGAAGTCTTTCGGTTTGCAATCGCGACAGCGCGCGCCAGCAATGATCCAACCTTTGCGCTGCGCGGTGCCCTGGACGCTCCGAAGGTGCGCCACCGCGCCGCTATTCTTGACGGAAAGGCGCTGGGCGCGCTGCTGCGCTCGATTGATGCGTTTGATGGCCAGCCCACGACCATCTCAGCGTTGAAGCTCATGGCGCTTCTGTTTCCGCGGCCGGGCGAGCTTCGAATGGCGGAGTGGGCCGAGATCGACATGGAAACGGCGATCTGGACGATACCAGCAACCCGCACGAAGATGCGCCGTGAACATCGCGTGCCGCTGCCGCCTCAGGCCCTGAGCGTTCTCCGCGACCTGCAGGCGATCACCGGGCGCGGGCGCCTTGTCCTCCCTGGTTACGGCACGACCGCAAAAGCAGGCAGACCGATCGAGGCGCGACCCATCAGTGAAAACACGTTGAACAGTGCGCTGCGACGCATGGGCTATGGGCCCGACGAAATGAGCGCCCATGGATTTCGAGCGGCGGCTTCGACTCTGATGAATGAGTCAGGCCTCTTTCATCCTGACGCGATCGAACGCGCGCTGGCCCATCAGGAAAAGGACGCCATCCGCCGCGCCTACGCACGCGGCGAACATTGGGCGGAAAGGGTGCGCCTGATGGGTTGGTGGGCGGATCAACTCGACGCTTGGCGGGAAGGCGGAAAGGTGTTGCCAATGGTGCGCGCATGACCGGACATCGTGAACCGCCGGCTGAGTGGATCCCGCTAATCGCAGCCATCGTGCAAATTGACGATGTTCAGATTGCCTTCGGAAGCGCGCTGACCAATCAGATCGAGCTGGAAACCGGTCGGAGGGTTTTGTGGGACAGTTTCCCGAACAAGATGGTTGGCCCCGATAGCGCGGTTGAATTCCTTCTGTCTGGCTTCCGCGTGATTGCCACAGCACGAGGTCGGCTGACCACGGTGCTGGATGACAAGGCGGATGACGCTCTAGGCGAAATAGCAGCGCGAGCCGTCAATATTGCCCACAGAGTGGCAGGTTTAGCGGTGGCCTACCTTGTGACGGATGGAATTTACAAGGCTCACGGCCGTCACGGAACGTTGCATTCGCCCCATGAACCGATTCCCGGGGATCTCGTTTATGCACAGGCTGTTTCATTCGATCTATGCACTGGCATCGCGAGTTACTCGGACGGTGCCAAGGCTGCGTTTGTCCACCTTGAGCGCACTAACAAACGGCTTACTGCCGAAGCGGTGGCGAGGCTGCAAACGGTCTTTTGGGGAAAACACGAACCAGTTCTCGCGTACACCAACCCTTCCCAAAAGTATGCGCCAGCGCCCGGGCGCAAAGAAGCAGCATTTCGGCGTTGGTTGAGTGATCTGATCGATGCCGCAGGCTCCGAAAAGGCGCTGAAGCGCGCAGAAGTCAGAGCAATAGCTAGAAAAGAATATGGCCTGTCGTGGCGTGATGCCGCTTCCATCCGACAAGCCGTGTTGAGAACCAAATCGCCTGAAATACAGGACCTCTACACGATTGGCGGGGCGCCAAAGAAATCCGACTAAGGGAAACGGTCCAAGCGAAACGATTCAGAAAATTAAACGAAGATAACCGTTGCGTCCTTTTACTCCGCGCAGTTCCAATCATGTTCGTCCCTGTTCTTCAATTCGCACACAGGGAGCGAACATGGATCCTCAGGATCGCTACATCTCGCTGGCGGAAGTGCCGGCTCTTTATCCGTTCTCAATTGGGACGGTTTACAACCTCATTCGGGACGGTGAAATCAAAGCCCTGAAGATCGGGCGGAAAAGCATCGTCGCGCGCTCGGAAGTCGAAAGTTACATTGCCCGCAACGCAAGGCCGCTCGAGTTAAAGGGCAGCAAAGGGGTGGCGGCATGAGCGCGGCACCCTCGGATCTGAAGGCTCTTGAAGTGGCCGAGCGCAAGGCCCGCAAGGCTGCCGATACGCTCAAGCTTGCTGCGCTTCAGGACGTTCCCTATCGCAAGGTGCTGCGCCGCGAATTGATCCGGGCTGCAGGCGGCACACGCAAGGCGCAGCGCGGGGAGATGACGCCGTGAGCGCGCTGTTCGAGCCCATCGATTGTTCCGATCGCGAGGCCTTTCAGCGCTCGCGGAATGCTTGGCGCGATGCCGTGATGTTCGATTTTCGTTTGTCATCTAGCGCATTTCGGGTCGCTTGCTATTTGGCCAGCCGCGCCACTTTTGATCGCGGGGCATTTCCTTCACAGCGGAGGATCGCTCTCGCTCTGAACATGCCGAGATCGTGTGTGCAAACGGCCTTGGCCGCGCTGGAAGCGCGGCACTGGATCAGACGCGTAGCGGAAGTCGGCCGGCATCACACTTTCTATTTTGGCGAAAACTCCATGCTCGCCGAAATCCTCAAGGCGGAGAGACTCGAGCGTGAAAACCGAATCTATACGCCCAGATCCAGCACCTTGAATACTGACAGAGTGGACCGGAAATCCGGTCCAATTGATGACCGAAAATCCGGTACAGCGATGACCGGAAATTCGGTCTACGAGTGGACCGGGAATTCGGTCACTACTTCTAAAAGTAATACCATAGAGTTATCCCATGGAGTGAATCCCCTGAAGAAGGGGCTATCGGTGGAAGAACAAGACGCAGGCTGCAGCGCCCTGCATCCGGTTGAATTCGACCCAATGATGAAGCCGGTTAGTAGAGGGCCGGTGGGCGCCAAACACTATCCGATCGTTGGATGGCCCGACCTACTGCCGTGCCCTGGCGACATCTCGGCTGCGAGTGGCACAAAAAAGCGCGCTCTCCCAGACGATGACGAGATCGAGGAAGACGCCACAACCCGGATGGCAGCCGAGGCCAAGCTCGTCCGTATGCTCGGTGATGGCGATACCGATGTGGGCAAGTTCCGAGCTTCGCGCATTGACCCTAGGCTGCTCGACAACTGGGCTTCTCGAATTCATGCGGGAACCTTAACCGCCGAGCATCGCGCCGAGATCTCGGCTTCTGCCAAAGCCTTTGAAGTTTCCAGCAAGGAGCGCGCGTCGTGATGGTGGATCTATTTGCTTGGGCTGATGAACGTGACCACGCGGCAAAGGTCATCAACCTTGAGGCTTCGCGCTGTCGGCTTTTGACGATCCATGACCGGCTATCCAGGGCGGCGGACAGCATCCTTCGTGCGGATCGCCGCGCTGCTAGCCTCGAGTTGCCCGCGCCGGTGCTGCGCCTGTCGCCAAGAGAGAAGCCCGTCCAGCACCCTCCGGAAGGGCAGCGCGGGGCCTTCGCATCGTGAGTGAACCAACTCTGAGATTTGGCGGTCCCGCGCCGATCAACTCAACGCGCTAGTACGGTATTCTCTGTCCGGTCTTGCGCCCATGCCGTTGCAAAAATCTTGAGATCTGCACATGACTGGAACGGGGCCGAAAGCGGAATGTCAGCTTGCCGAAGAACGATCGGGAAAAGCCGACATCCCGTCTCGTTGCTTCAGATGTTCACCTGTGTGCCAATCTCGACCACGCGGCCTGCCGGGATGTGGAAGTAATCGGTCGCCGCGGCGCTGTTTCGCGCAAGCACGATGAACAGGCGGCTCTGCCAGCTTGGCATCACGCTATGGGCAGCAAGCCTCAGTGAGCGGCGCGAGACGAGGAAGGAGGTCGACATGATATCGAACTTCCAGCCCAGCTTCCGGCAAAGCGCGAGGCCGCGCGGCACATTCGGTTCTTCCATGTAGCCGAAGGTCATCGTGATCTGCCGGAAGCGATCGGAAACATCCGTCATGACCACCCGATCCTCATCCCTGATCCGCGGCACATCAGCCGTGATGACGGTCAGGATCACGTTCTGTTCATGTAAGGATTTGAAGTGTTTCAGGCTGTGCATCAGAGCGGCTGGCGCGAGTTGCGGATGCGCTGTGAGATAGACCGCCGTGCCGGGGATGATCGGCGGCATCTTGCGATCGAACGAGCGCAGCAAGTCCGCCAAAGGAATTTCGGATTGCATGTCCTTGCGGGCAAGCACAGTCGCGCCGCGCACCCATGTCCACATCACGCAGACGACAAGCACCGCGATGATGAGCGGAACATACCCTCCTTCGAGCACCTTCACGAGATTGGCTCCGAGGAAAACGAGATCGATGAGCAGAAAGGGCGCGATCAGGGCTACCGCAGCCGGCAGCGGCCAGTTCCAGTGCTTGTGCACCACGATCAACGCGAGTAGCGCGGTCGCCACCATCGTGCCGGTGACGGCGATGCCATAGGCATTGGCGAGTTTCGAGGAGGAGCCGAAGGCCAGCACCAGCGCCAGCACACCCAGAAGCAGGAGTACATTCACGCCCGGCATGTAGATCTGCCCCTCCTGCGTATCGGAGGTGTGCTGCATGCGCATGCGCGGCAGCAGCTTCAGCTGAATGGCCTGTTTGGTGAGCGAATACGCCCCGGTGATGACGGCCTGACTCGCGATGATCGTGGCACAGGTTGCGAGCACCACAACGGGCAGCAGCGCCCAGCTCGGGAAAAGCAGGAAGAACGGGTTCTCGATCGCCTTGGGATCAGCCAGAAGAAGCGCACCCTGCCCAAGGTAGTTCAGTGCAAGAGCGGGAAATGCCGCAAACATCCAGGCAAACTGGATCGGCTTGCGCCCGAAATGCCCGAGATCCGCATAGAGCGCTTCGGCTCCCGTCACCGCGAGGAAGACCGCGCCGAGTGCAATCAGCCCTAATGTGCCATTGTTCATCACGAAGTGCAGGGCATGGGCCGGATTAAGCGATTCCAGGACGCTTAGGTCATTCACGAGGTGCGAAAGGCCACCCAGCGCCATCACGATAAACCAGGCCAGCGTGATCGGTCCGAACCACCCTGCAACGGCGGCAGTCCCCCTGAACTGCACCATGAAGAGGCCCAGGATGATGCCAATGGTGATCACGAGGACATAAGGCTCGAATTGCTTGGTGACGAGCTTCAGGCCTTCGACAGCCGAGAGCACGGAGATAGCCGGCGTAATCAGCGCGTCACCATAGAACAGCGCCGCGCCCACCATACCCAACGCCAGCACGGCCGGCGTAGAACGCCCCATTGCGCGCTGCGCCAGCGCCAGAAGCGTCAGCGTTCCGCCTTCGCCCTGGTTGTCGGCCCGCAACAGGATCAGGACATATTTCAGCGTAACGATGATGATCAGCGCCCAGATGATCAGCGACAGAACACCCAGCACGTCATCGCGCTGCACGCCGCCATGGGATGCACCGGCCGCGACCATCGCTTCGCGAAATGCATAGAGCGGCGATGTGCCGATATCGCCGTAGACAACACCAATAGAACCCAGTGTGAGTCCCCAGAAACCAGCCTTCTTGCCATGTTCGGTCACGCGCGTCGCCGCGTCGGCGTTTGCCAACTGCATGTCAGTCCCCACCTCTGGATCGGAAAGTGATCACGCTCCGGATATGCCGCGTGGCGCCGTAAGGATGCGACAGGGCTTTCCGGACCCGCGCATAAGGAAACCATAAAGATCATGGACATGGGTCTGCATCTGCAGCCAGATGATGCTTATGTCCGAACCGGCCCTGCCCGCTCCCTCGCGTATTCCCGGCGCCCGGGCCCTCGTCGCATCTATGTTGATCGTGCTGCTTGCAGGCCTCGCGGCGGCTGTTTTGCGCCCGCTGACGCCGCCGGGCAGCATTGCTCTTGTCTTTCTGGTGGCCGTGCTGTTCAGCGCGGTATTGTACGGATTATGGACCGGGATCGCGGCATCCGGCTTGGCGTTTCTCGCCCTCAACTTCTTCTTCGTCGAACCAGTGCTGACCTTCCGCGTGGCGCTGGCCGAGGACTTTCTCTCCCTCAGCGTGTTCGTCCTCGTCGCTGGGCTCACCGGCACGCTGGCCGGGCGCTTGCGCGAACAGGCGACTGCTGCTGAAGAGCGCGCCCGGCTTCTTGAGCATCTCTCGCAGCTCTCGAGCACGCTCGGTGCCGTAGCTTCCGAGGATAAGGCGCGGCAGGCCCTGTTGCATTGCCTCCACGTCCTGACGGGGCGACCGGCTCTGGTTGTCGATCACAATCTGTCTGCTGATCCGCCCATGAGCCCGGATGATCTGCAAGCCGCCGACCGCGTGCTGCGCCACGGCACGCCGCAGGTTGCCGCGGCTTCAGGCTGGTCAGACGGCCGATACAGTTTCTATCCGCTTGTCATTGACCCCGATGTTCCGCTTGTCGCCGGGGTGTTTCGATCCGGCCCGTCGCCGGACCTCGGCAGAGCCGTGATGTCGGCCATTGAACAGACCGGCGCGGTGATCCACCGCTTGCGGCTGGGCCGCATCGCCGGAGAGGCGCGCATGCAGGCCGAACGGGAGAGCATCCGGTCGGCGCTCCTCTCCTCGCTCTCGCATGACCTCAAGACGCCACTGGCCACGATCCTCGGCTCGGTCACGACTTTGCGGGAACTGGCCTCGGCCCTTCCGGAGGCGGCCCGCAATGATCTCCTCGCGGCAATCGAGGAGGATGCGCGCCGCCTGAATGCCTATGTTGGAGATCTCCTCCATATGACCCGCCTTCAGGCCGGGCTCGACCTGCGGCTGGACTGGGTCGATCCGCCCGACATTCTTGACGCTGCAGTGGCGCGGATCAGGCGGGCATATCCCGGACGGATCATCATCACGCCCATTGAACCCGATTTGCCACTTTTGTGCACGGATGCCTCGCTGCTGGAGCAAGCCCTGTTCAATTGCATCGACAATGCTAACGGCATAGCGCCGGCGGGAACAACGATCACCGTAGCTCTACGGCGAGAGCACGGAACCTTGCAGTTCTCTGTCGAGGATGAGGGGCCGGGCGTACCGGCAGACGATCAGCATCGCATCTTTGAGCCCTTCCAGCGTGGGGAGACTGGCGCACCGAATGGAACCGGGCTCGGCCTTGCCATCACGAAGGGCATCGTCCAGGCCCTGGGCGGCAGCCTTGGGGTCGAGAGCCCGCTGACTCCGAAAGGTGGTGCGCGGTTCTGGCTGGCCTTTCCGCTCCCGGAGGGACGTTCTGCGTGAAGTCCCGGATCGTGATCCTGATCATCGACGATGAACCGCAGATCCACCGGTTCCTGAAGCATTCGCTGGCGGCGGCCGGCTATCATCTGCTGCATGCCGAAACCGCTGCGGTTGGCCTCGCGGCGTTCAGCGCGCATAAGCCGGACATCATCGTGCTTGATCTTGGCTTGCCCGATCTCGATGGCAAGGCCGTGATCGGTCAGATCCGGCAGACCTCGCAGACACCGATCATCGTGCTTTCGGCACGCGATCAAGAGACAGAGAAGATCGCAGCACTGGATCTGGGGGCTGACGACTTTGTCGCCAAGCCATTCGGAATCGGCGAATTGCTCGCGCGCATCCGCGTCTGCTTGCGGGCCAATCGCGCCATTGCGGCGCAAACGCACAAGCTGACATTGGGCGATCTCACAATCGATGACGAGGCGCATCGGGTGGAGCGGGCAGGCAATGCGATCCGCCTCACGCCGAAGGAATTCGATCTCCTCGTGCTGCTCGCCCGTAATGCGGGCAAGGTGCTGACCCACCGCCATATCCTGCAGAGCCTATGGGGCCCCGCCCATGTCGAGGATACGCCGTATCTGCGTGTCTTCATCGGTCAGTTGCGTCAGAAGATCGAAGCGGAACCGACCTCTCCAAGGCTGATCTTGACAGAGCCAGGTGTGGGGTATCGAGCCGTGGCCGGCGAGTGAGAGTGTTTGCTTCCGGGCGAGATGGTCTTTCGACGGTCGGATAGCTCTAGGAATGACTGATTCAGGCTAGTATACGCGTGTTTCCCAAAGGCTGACATGGGGGCGCATATCGGTCAGTTGTGAGGGCCGTTGGTATCAGCCATCAGAGCTGATTGGGCGTCAAATGGCGTGCCGATTCATAGGTCATTACTGTATGCCGAGAAGGCGCTGGCTCGGGTGCCTATTCACAGCTAACTACGCTTTGGTCCTGCATCACCTGGGCCTTCATCCAAAGCCCCACCATGGCGACCCCACCGCTGCACCAATGTCTCTTTGAAGCGCGCTGCCGCCGGAGATAGTCGCACCCCCTGGCGCTCCACGATCCCAAGGGTGCGGCTCACGACGGGATCGACGATTGGAACGGTTGCGATCAGCGGATGCTCTGACTGCGGTGTCGCCAGTTTCGGCAGCACGGAAGCGCCGAGCCCCGCCTCGACGAAGCCCAACGAGGTGGAGAGATGGTTGACCTCATACACCCAGTCGAGCCTGACCTCGGCGGAGGCCAGCGCTCGATCAAGCACAGCGCGATTCCCACTGGATTGGCTCACGCCGATCAGCGGGTAGCCAGTCAGATCTTTCCAGCTCAGTCGGGCAGCCTGCGCGAGAGGGTGGTCGCGCCGACAGGCCAACACGAAGACATCCTCCATCAATGGCGTGAAGCAAAGATCGGCCCTGCCTGCGCCGGTGATGTTGATGCCAAACTCGACCTCGCCGCGTGACACGGCTTCGAGGCCCTCGTTGGCACCCAGATCATGGATGCGGAAATGAATTCCGGGATAGGCGGCACGAAAGTCCTGAAGAACCCGTGGGAGAAAATAGAAGGCCGCGGTTGGGATTGACGCGATTGTCACGCGGCCTGCCAGATTCCGCTTTAGATCGCTGATCGAAACGATCGACTCCTCGAATTCTTCGAGAAGGCGCTGGACCAGCGGTTGCAGCGTCTGGCCTATGCGCGTGGGCGCCACATGCCTTGTCGATCGCTCGATCAAGGCCGCGCCGATGGTGTCTTCCAGGTTCTTGATCCGGCGCGACAGAGCCGGCTGGGAGAGATTCAACTGAACCGCAGCGCGGTTGAATGAACGATGCTCCAAGACTGCCAGAAAAGCATGGAGGTCGAGCAGTTCGAAATTGATGCGCATTTTGCATAAATAGGCGAAATATTTGCAATTTACAAGAGATAGCTTTCCAATAATAGAATTAAAAATAGCGATTATTCCACATTTGTGAGAGAAATGGACGACCTCTTTCGCATACCTTGCGTGCTCATGAGGGGCGGCACTTCCAGAGGGCCGTTCTTTCTTGCCTCGCATCTGCCTGAAGATCGGGCAGCAAGAGATGCAGTGCTTGTCGAAGTGATGGGTTCGGGGCATTTGCTCCAGATCGATGGGATTGGCGGAGGTAATCCGCTGACAAGCAAGGTCGCGATCGTGGGCCCGGCAAGCCGCCCTGAGGCTGACGTCGACTATCTGTTCGCCCAAGTCGATGTTGTGAGCAGATCCGTCGATACATCGCCGAATTGCGGGAACTTGCTCGCAGGAGTAGGTCCGTTCGCGATCGAGGCAGGGCTTGTCCGCCCCAAGGGCGAACGGACCACGGTCCGGATACACAATGTGAATACCGGAGCGCTGATCGCGGCGCAGGTCGCGACTCCAGGAGGCCGTGTTGCATACGACGGCAACACCAGCATTGATGGCGTTCCCGGAACAGCGGCGCCCGTGTTGTTGGGCTTTGAGGATGTGGCCGGTTTGCGCACTGGTCGACTCATCCCGACCGCAACGCCCACTGTCTCGCTGCATGGCGTAGAGGTGACGTTGATCGACTCAGCGATGCCTCTGGTCATTGCGCGCGCGGAGGATTTCGGGTTCTCAGGCTCCGAAACACCTAAGCAGCTTGACAGCGATACGGAATTCAAGCGCCGATTGGAGCTTGTACGCCGTGCTGCAGGGGCAGCCTTCGGCTTTGGCCGGGTCGACGATCTTGTCATCCCGAAGCCTGTGCTCGTCGCTCGACCGAATGCTGGCGGGCATATCGCTGCGCGATACTTCATGCCGCATCTTTGTCACACCGCCATCGCGACCACAGGCGCGGTCGGGCTCGCGCTCGCCGCCTCGGTGCGCGGCACGGTCGTGAATGACATCACCGGAGATGTCACCGCTCCAGCGGTCTTTGCCATCGAACATCCGAGCGGTCGGCTCGAGGTCACGCTCGAGCAGGCAGAGGGTGCCGCAACGCCAACTGCTTTCATTGTGCGAACTGCGCGCCGGCTCTTCGAGGGCTCCGTTCTTGTTCGTGGGATGGGCCACCAAGCATACGCATCAGTCTAGTGTTCACATAAATCAAAAGCGGTCTCTCAGAAGCCGCCAAATCCGGAGGAAATACGGTCATGCTTACGCGACGTCATGTTCTGCTCGGGGGTTCAGTTGCCTCCATGCTGGCAAGTTCAGCAATCAGCCAAGGCGCTTACCCCACCAAGCCGATTACACTCATCGTATCCTATGCGGCAGGCGGTGGGACCGATGCGATCGCGCGGATCTTCGCGCAGCGGCTGGAGACGGTCCTGAATGGTCGGGTCGTCGTGGAAAACCGTCCAGGCGCAGCAGCCAACCTTGGTACTGAAGCCGTGGCTGCCGCAGCCCCGGACGGCTACACACTGTTGATTGGCAACCAGGGTCCGATGGTTGTGAACCCGCATCTCTTCCGCCGTTTGCGCTCAGATCCTGCCACAACGCTCGATCCCATTGCCCTTATCGCTGATGCGGGCCTGATCGTCGTGGTCGGCCCGCGACTGCCGGTTGCAACGCTTGGCGACTTGGTTCGAGAAGCAAAGAACCGTCAATTGGTGTACGGCTCCGCGGGCAATGCATCCGCAAGCCACCTGGCGGCGTTGCTGCTTGGCCAGGTCGCCCAGTTCAATGCGCGCCATGTCCCATATCGGGGCGCGGGACCTGCCCTCAATGACCTGGTCGGAGGGCATATCGACTTCATGGTGACCACTATTCCATCTGCAGTCGGTCTGATCGAAGGCCGACAGCTCACGGCACTGGCGGTGACCACTGAAGCTCGTTTCCCAAGCCTTCCGAATGTGCCAACGGCGCAGGAAGCCGGCGTGGCAGGCTACACAGCGTCGGCATGGTACGGGCTCCTGGGCCCACGCGGGCTGCCCGCGGCCATTCGGGATCGCCTCGAGTCTGCGACGAGAGAAGCCCTTCGGGATTCCACGGTCCTGGCGCGCTTGTCCGATGATGGCGCCATCCCATCGCGAAAGGGCGCGCGCGAGTTCGCCGAGTTCATGTCCGGCGAGCGCGAGCGTTGGGGACAGATCGTCCGCGCAGCGAATATTACGCTTGAGTGACGAACATGGCGGATGTGAGCGATGGTGGTCCTCCCGCTGCAACCGGCTGGATGGCATCGAGGGATTTCGTTGCCGGCCTGGCACTGTTGCTGGTCGGTGGCGGAGCCCTGCTGGGATCGATGGAACTGCCGGTCAAGACCAGTTCCGGCGTAGGATCGGGCCTGCTGCCCATTTCGCTGTCCCTGATCATGATGGCCCTTGGCTTGGCGCAGATCGGGCTTTCATGGCGCAGTGCGAGCCCCACCTTGTCAGGGTGGCCATGGCGAGGGACATCCGCGCTGATCGGTGCGATAGTGGTTTTCGCCATTACGATCCGGGGCGTTAACCTCGGTCCCTTGCAGTTGCCCGCACTCGGCCTTGTGATTGCGGGGCCGTTGACGGTGTTCGTCGCTGGCCTGGCGACGACGGATGCTCGTCTGGGACAACTCGGCTTGCTGTCAGCCGGACTGTCGGCCTTCTGTCTGCTGCTCTTTCGCTACGGACTGGGACAGCCAATCCCCGTTGCACCCTGGTTGATTGGATACTGATATGGGCGACGTCATCGGCAATCTCGGCCTTGGCTTCTCCGTCGCGCTGACGCTGAAGAATGTCGCCCTTTGCTTTCTGGGGTGCCTAATCGGTACGCTTGTCGGCGTGCTGCCAGGGGTTGGCCCAGTCGCGACGATCGCGATCCTACTGCCAATCACGATGTCTCTGGATCCGATCGGCGCGCTGATCATGCTTGCCGGGATCTATTACGGCGCGCAGTACGGCGGCTCGACCACGGCAATCCTTGTCAACATCCCGGGTGAAGCGACGGCCGTCGTGACCGCGTTAGACGGCCACCAGATGGCAAGGAATGGCGAGGCAGGACTTGCGCTTGGCCTCGCAGCGATCGGTTCATTCATTGCCGGGACAATCGCAACGCTCCTGATCGCAGCCCTCGCTGCACCTATGACCAAGCTGGGGCTGCTCTTCGGGCCGTCTGAGTACTTCGCGCTGATGATCATGGGACTTGTGTTCGCGGTTGTTCTGGCTCGAGGCTCGGTGTTGAAAGCGGTCGCCATGATTGTCTTTGGCGTGCTTCTGTCATGCGTCGGCACGGACCTTGAGACGGGGCGTGAGCGCCTCACCTTTGGCGTCCATCATCTCTACGACGGCATCGAGTTCGTGGTCATCGCGATGGGCCTCTTCGGTTTTGCAGAAATCCTCAAAAATATCGCCGATCCCGAGAAACGAGATGTCGTACGGGCAAGGATCGGTCGGCTGCTTCCCACAGCTGCTGAAATCAGAGGCAATCTGGCTCCGATCCTGCGCGGAACGGCCTTGGGCTCGGTCCTTGGCATTCTGCCGGGAAACGGCGCAATTCTCGCGCCGTTCGCCAGCTATGCGATCGAGAAACGCGTGTCTCGCCAGCCGGAGACGTTCGGCAAGGGCGCTCAGGCTGGTGTAGCTGGTCCTGAGTCGGCCAATAATGCGGGGGCGCAGACATCATTCATCCCGCTGCTGACGCTTGGCCTGCCGCCAAATGCCGTGATGGCATTAATGGTCGGCGCCATGCTGATTCAAGGCATCGTACCCGGACCTCAGGTGATTGACCGCAATCCCCAACTTTTCTGGGGCCTGATCGCCTCCATGTGGATCGGGAACGTCATGCTGCTCATCATCAACCTGCCACTGATCGGGATTTGGGTCAGACTGTTGGCCGTTCCTTATCGGCTGCTTTTTCCTGCGATCGTGCTGTTCTGCTGCATCGGAGTTTACTCGCTCTCGAACGACGCGACCGCGGTCCTCATGACGGGCTTGTTTGGTCTGATCGGATACGCACTGTACAGGCTCGACTTCGAACCGGCGCCGCTGGCGCTGGGCTTCGTTCTTGGCAAGCTTCTGGAGGAAAAGCTCCGACAGGCATTGATCATCTCGAATGGCGATCCGACGACATTTGTGGGGAGCCCGATCTCTGCAAGCCTCCTTGGGCTTGCTGTGTTTGCTTTGGCGTTGTCACTACTCCCGCGTGTCCGCCGAGGGCGGGATACAGCCTTCAAGGAAAGCTAGCAGTGTTTTTGCAGCGTAAATCTGATCAGCCCTCACTCAGTGGTCCGGTCGGGATGTTAGTGCATTGACAGTTCGGCGCCTGCGCCAAAGCGACCAGAAGCTACATCAGGATCCGATCAAGACATTAACTGGCGGAATGAAGGTCACTTTCTGTTCGGACGACTATCGGCTAGCGGCTGCATCGGCGCAGCTTTTTGGAACTTGGCGGTTGCCAGCTGTTGGGAAGAGAACCCGGAACTTTGCATGAACGGCGAGGGGGGCAAACCTGCCGCGTCCCCCGCTTATACAGATGTCCGCTTTCGGGATTTGGCTTAGGTAAGCGTAGCGACCGAGATGGGGGCGCAAAGTTGCCAGCCTTGGGGCCGAAAGCGGTTAGGCAGTTTTTGGGCGATGATGGTTGGAAGCGGACATCCGCCCTAGAGTTAGGGACAGTAGGGGCTTTGAGGGATTTGGCCGTGAACGGCTCCCGCGGTTTGCGCTGGCGGCGGCCGGACAGTAATGTCGCATTCAATTTCCAGCCCGACCGCGTGAGTCCTATGAGCGACGACATTCTCATCAGAACGATCCTGCAGAAGAACAAAAGCCGATACGGCGTCAATCTTAGTGACAGTGATGCGTTTGAGTACTTCTGTGCCGAGACGGTCCTCAAGCCGTACGCCCTGACCTTCGACGACATCGAGAAAGGCCTCGTCGACGGCAAAAACGACGGCGGCATCGACAGCGTCTATTTCTTTGTCAATCGCTCGCTCATCGCCATCGATACGGACCTGGCCAACTTCAAGTCCCCCGTGACCGTTGACCTCTACATCATTCAGTCCAAGATCGACGGTGGGTTTGCTGAGACAGCAATGACGAGGCTGCAGACGGCCATTCCTAGGCTTATTGCGCTCGACACAGACACCTCCACATTGGCAAAGCTCTACAAGAGTGATGTTCTTGAGGTCTTCGAGATGTACCGCGAGGGGCTGAAGGAACTGGCGGGCGAGTTTCCTGCGGTCACCGTCCACGTCATCTACGCAAACCTGGCGACGGCTAGAAACAATAAAGTCGAAGCGATGATCCCGGCGCTCGAGACGGCGATCGCAAACAAGTTCCCGAAGTCCACCTGCAAGGTTGAGCTATGGAATGCCGCCAAGCTCTACGAAGAAGCGCAGAAGCAGAACATTCTCGTGAAGCAGCTACCCTTCGTCAAGCAGGCGATCAGCCACGGGAAGGGCTATGTCTTCCTTGCTGGCCTGAAGGACTACTACGAGTTCATCACTGACAATGGGAAGCTCATCGACTCACTGTTCGAGTTCAACGTCCGCGACTACCAGAGCGCCGCGTCGGTCAACAAGGAGATTGCCGCCACCCTTCAGACGGCAGGCGACGAGGCAGACTTCTGGTGGCTCAACAACGGCATCACCATCCTGGCTGAAACTGCGCAGGCGCAAGACAACAGGCTGACTATCAAAAACCCGTTGGTCGTCAATGGTCTCCAGACCTCGCACGAGATTCATCGCTTCTTTGCCGGCGGTGGGGCCGACGAGAAGGAGCGCTCGGTGCAGGTCCGCGTTCTTGAGATTGACGATGAAACTCGACGCGACCGCGTAATCAAAGCGACCAACTCGCAGACGGGAATCAAGCCCGCATCCCTTCACGCCACCGAGCCTTTCCAGCGCAAGATCGAGGACTTCCTCCTACAACTCGGCATCTTCTACGACCGCCGTAAGGACTACTGGCGTAACAAGGGGATGCCGGCTGATAAGATCATCGGCATCGAGCGCCTGGCGCAGTCGGTTATGTCGGTCTCGCTCGAACGCCCGCACGATGCTCGTGCTCGCCCGACGACAATCATGAAAGATGATGACGAGTACCAAGCTCTCTTCGCCGACACGACCGATCTGAAGATCTACCAGATTTGCGCCGAGCTCTATTTCGCTGTCGACGCTTACTTCAAGAAGGGGAGCAAGACGATCGACGCAATATACCGTAACAACCTTCGGTACCACCTGATGATGCAACTCGCCTGGGAGCTGAACGGATCCCGGCCGATTCATGGCGCCGCGCTGAAGCTACTTAAGGTCGGCACATTGACTGACGCCAATATTAAGAAGGTCCTCGATCACACCATCGCGGAGTTCGACAAGTACGGGGCGACGGATAAAGCGGCCAAGACTGACGCCTTCACCGTGACGCTTCAGAAGGCGTCACTGGTGAAAACATCGACCCTCGCGGCACAGGCAGCGCCAGCCGCATCAGCACCGGCTGCCCAGCCGAAGAGCTGATGTTTGGACAGCAGCCGAAAGTGACTGGAATTTTTGGTCGAGTCAGTTCAAGATAAGAACGGATAGTAAACATGTGCATTCATTCTGCGACCATCGCTGCACGCATGTTTCGAGGCCGTCATGAACAATGCCAAGCCGACATTTTATGAGTTTTTCGCTGGGGGGGGTATGGCCCGTGCCGGGCTCGGTGACGGCTGGCGGTGTGTCTTTGCGAATGACTTCGACTTTAAGAAAGGTGCGGCGTACCAGTCGAACTGGGATAAGGGCGGCCAGACCGTTTTGAAGGTTGGCGACGTCCGCAATGTCAAGATTGCTGAGCTCCCGGGGACTGCGGATCTGGCGTGGGGTTCTTTTCCTTGTCAGGACCTCAGCCTGGCGGGCGGCGGCGCGGGTCTCAAAGGTGAGCGTTCTGGTACCTTCTACCCGTTTTGGGATGTGATGAGGTTGCTGATCGCCGACGGCCGAGCGCCGAAGGTCATCGCACTTGAGAACGTGGCGGGCACTCTGACGTCGCACGCCGGCAGTGACTTCGAAGCGATCTGCTCGAACTTCGCCGAAAATGGCTACCGCTACGGTGCCCTGGTCATCGATGCTGCGCTATTCGTACCCCAGAGTCGGCCGCGCCTGTTCGTAATCGGCGTCAGGGATGACGTCGATATCCCGGCGACTATGACGTTGCCTGAGCCGATGGCACCATTTCACACCCGCGGGTTGCAGACGGCATACAACAGGCTAAAAGCTGAAACGAAGAACAAGTGGCTCTGGTGGAGCGTCCCCACGCCTGCTCGCCGCAATGCCGTATTTGCTGACCTAATCGAGGAGAATCCATCGTCTGTGCCGTGGCATACGTTTGCTGAGACAAAGCAGTTGCTCGCCATGATGAGCGATATCAACGCAGCCAAAGTAGAACAGGTGAAGCGTTCCGGCCGAAAGCAAGTCGGCGGTGTCTATAAGCGTACTCGTCTCGACGAGAAGGGCGTGAAGTGTCAGCGGGCTGAAATCCGGTTCGACGACGTCGCGGGATGCCTGCGTACCCCAGCCGGCGGCTCTTCTCGGCAGGTAATCGTGGTGGTCGATGGTGACAAAGTTCGCTCTCGCCTCATTTCTGCACGGGAGACTGCCAGGTTGATGGGCCTTCCGGATGAGTACAAGTTGCCTAAGAACTACAACGAGGCCTACCATTTGACCGGCGATGGAGTCGCTGTGCCGGTTGTGCGGCATATTGCGCAGCATATCATCGAGCCCCTCGTGAATCCGGTTGAGAAAGCTGAATCCATTGAGCGTCATCCCCTGCGAGCAGAACGCTGAGCTAAGGGCGAAGATCGAGCAGTTTGCTGAGGTCCTGAAGACTCAAGCTCATTCGCTTGGTGCACATGGCCCGGACAACCCCCATGCCAAACCCCAGGTCCTTGCTGCCGTTGAACTGCTTCAGGCTTTCCACCACTGTTTCAAAGGCCGCTAAGAAGAGGTCAACTACGTGAAGTTCGACGTTGAAGATCGCGGTGGCGAGGTGTGGAGAAAGACCACAATCCTTCGAAATGGCGTGGTACGGCGGGAATCCGAGATGATGGCCAACCGACGAGGGCAATATGACGGGAGAGAACAAACGGGACGATGTTAACGTCCCGCCATTCGAAACCGAGGACCTGCGACGCAACCTGGTCACATTTCTCGACAGCGAGTTTGGTGACCCGGTCGCCGGCGGCACACGTCGGGTGGGCAACTTTCGCTGGGGCGTCTATATATTCTACGACTACGATGGCGAGCCGATCTATGTCGGGCAAACAAACGAGATGCTGCGCACCAGGATCCGGCGGCATCTGACGAACCAGCGCACCGACGCCGTTGCAATGTCCGTCCTCGACCCATTCGAGGTCTACGAGATCGAGGTCTTCCCTCTGCCGCAGTTCCAGAACATCACCACGGCTGCGGATCGGGCCACCGCTCGGGTCCATCTCAATGCCCTCGAGCACACAGTGTACGCGAAGGCCATCGGGGACAGCCAGTTTAAGGCCATTCTGAATGAGAAGGATCCCCCGGTGCCGGTGGTCGAGAGCGAGATCCCTCCTTCATTCAAAATGCGAGTGGTGTCCGAAGAAGTAGCCAAGATCAGGTCGCACCCTGATTTCCGCATCGCCCGGCGGTCGCTGATCATTGCGCGCCTCGCCCAGGTGATCTCGGAGCGCAAGGTTCAGGGTGGTCTTCGCCGTGTGCTGCTCACCCAAGCAAAGCGCCTCCAATGGCTCGCTGATCGCCGTTATCAGGCGCTGGGTGGAGCTGCTTCCGTTGAGATGGAGACCGGTGAAGAAGGCGATAACGAGTGAGCCTGTGAACCGGCGCGCTGTTTGGCCCCCAATCGGCTCAGAAGGCTGACCCTACCCAAATTCCGATAAACATCTGATGTTGTGCAGCCAACTGCGGGAGCGCCGGCGTCATCGTTGGACGCCTAATGGGATCAAACTCCGAAGCCGATTCACAACTCAAGCCCGGCACCACGAGCGGCCGGGCTTTTTCATGCCGTCTGGCCCCATACGGAAGAATCCCTCTTTAAGAGAATTTCAGCGTTTGACGTCGGGGCGACGTGCCGTTCCGCTCGATATGGCTTCGATACGGTCCCTAAGCCTATTCTTTGGGAGGGAAGGGAATGCCCTGGGCAGGCAACGATGCAATGAGGCGCGCGTCTTGTGCGCGGTGAGTGTGTCCTGCCCTACATGCCCTTGGCACGTCCGGCACGCCGCAGGACGCCGCCGCTCCAATTCAGGCAGGGCCGCAAGGTGCAAGGCCGCATCGCGGAAGTCTTCTAGCGATAGGCCGCATTGGCCATGTCAGCGCCAATGACGATGGCCGCTTCAGCATGCAGCGCGCCGCATGACGGCGCAGGCTTGGCCACTGACGTGGGCATTCATGAACCGGCTTGCCCATCCGGGCGGCTCGAACCCATCGCCCCAACTACCTGACTTTCTCTGCAGAGAAAAAAATCTCCCTGATAGCGGTCGTCGTCCCATGCAGCCGCGCATAACCGAAAAGGGGTATGGGCGTTGATGCTTCGATGGATCGCGATACCGGGACACAACATGCTTGTTGAACCGGGCTGCTGTGGTTGTTTCCATTGAGGGGTGCTGAATAAAGACAGTCCACAAAAACCGCTGGCATTCGCTGAAATTCATCGCCAGCCACAAAATATGTTGGGCCATTTGTTGGGCTTTTGAGATTCGCGAAGTGCGAAAACTGATAATTTACAAATGCTTGAGTGTTCATGACGGTTCCGGTCTCGGCACCATCTATTTTATCCAATTATATCAATTACTTGGTTGAGATATGGCACCCCGAAGTTTCCGGGTCTTGGTGGTGATGGCCCCGAGAACGCGTTCTCACAGGGCTGAAAAATCGGGCGTTGAGACCCCAAAATTTCACGCCATTTCTGGGGCCTTGAATCGGAACATGTCAGTTTTCTTGGGCTGAACCTGGTGAGAAAGGGTTCGCACTTCAACAGACCGGTTCGCAGATCTTTTTTCGGAAATCCTGACGATCATTGGTCGGCACATCACTCCCTCTAGGCAAGCTGATCAAGGCCGAGCCTGTCGCAAACTCGCCTTGCGCGAAATCTCGGCCGGTCCACCAATCTAAGGCGGTTCATAGATTATAACTATTTGATTCTTTGATATGATGATTTTAACAATACCCGAAATGAATAGGGAGCATCAGATGGACGTTCGTTCGACACTCATTGACATCTATTCCAACAAGGCGACAGGCTGGTACGGCCTTTCATCCGTGAACCAGCTCCAGCACGCGCTGCAATCTGCGGCTTTGGCGGAGGCCGCGGGTGAGCCAGCCTGGTTTATCTCGGCAGCACTGCTGCATGATGTAGGCCACATGATCCATGATCTCGGCGAGGATGCTGCCGATCATGGCATCGACGATTCGCATGAAGAACTGGCAGCGAACTGGCTGGCGCGACACTTTGGACCGGAAGTGTCCGAGCCGGTTCGGCTCCATGTTCCAGCAAAGCGGTACCTTTGCGCGGTTGATGCAAGCTATTTTGGCAAGCTTTCCGAAGATTCCGTCAAGTCCCTTGCCTTGCAGGGTGGACCGATGGCGGCCGATGAGGTGATTGCCTTTCGGGCAAATCCGCACTTTGAAGCTGCCGTGCGCCTACGCACCATTGATGACAAGGCGAAGGATCCGAAAACGGTTACTCCGGATTTCGGTCATTTCGTTCAATACATTGACGAAGCGCTCGCCGGGCGGGTGAGCTCATGAGAGACCTGAGCGGGGGATCTGATCGATGAAGGCCCTAACGGCCGGGATATCGAGTGATTCCTTGAGCGTGACGGCATAGACGCCGTGAGGCTTCGGCTGCGTCAGCAGGGGGACACCTGTTAGGCGTGGATCCGAGCCCAGTTCATTCTCAAAGATGGCTCCAATGCCCATTCCGGCCGCAATCGCCTCCTTGAGCGCCTCGCGGCTGCCTAGCACAAACCGGCCCTTGATCTGCGCATCGTCGGCAGCAAAGGCGGCCTCGAGCACGGATCGCGTCATTGACCCTTCCTCGCGCATGACGAACGGGCGGTCACTGATTTCCGAAGGTCGCAGCGCTGGGCGTCCGGCCAGCGGATCATCACGTCGTATGCAGATAAGCAATCTCGGAGTGCACACCAGAGCGCAAGCCAGTTGCGGCGATGGCTCCATCAGCGTCATGATGCCGATGTCGATGCGGCAGCGTGCGATCTGCTCCAGAAGCTCCGAGGTATTGCCGACACTGGTCGTCATTCGGATGTCGGGATAGCACCGCATAAACGAAGCAATGATCGGCAAGGCGACATTCGGCGTCGAAAGACCGACGCTCACCTGACCGTGCTGCATGTCTCTCAGGCCTTGCGCAGAAGCGACAAACTCGTTTGCGCGCCTGATGACCAATCTGGCTCTGGCGAAGAGATCTTGCCCTGAATCAGTCAGTGCCAGCTTCGGCTTGCGATGCAGCAACAGAACACCGCATGCCTGTTCCAGCGCTGCGAGCTGGACGGAAACCGTGGGCTGGCTGACGCCCAACACGGCGGCAGCACCCGAAAAGCTTTCCGCTTCGGCGATGGCGACAAACACCCGCAATCCTGAGAGCGTCACATCGCCTTCACGGCGGCCAGGTCCTCGCGTGCTGCCCGAAGTTGTCATTTGCCTGACATGTCCATTCATTAAAAGAGAGTGACAGCGTTTGATTATATAAATAATCTATGGAGCGGTCAATGGTCAACGTTACCCGGCGCAACGTTCTGCTCGCTGGTCTGTCCGGCCCCGCCTTCCTTGCCGCGCTCGACTCTGAACTGATCGGCTCGGCCTCGGCGCAAACCCAGCAGCCGAAGCGTGGCGGCACGCTCGTCTACGCGCAGTGCTCAGGCAACAGGCGCGGCGGTGATGCGTCGAACACACGCCATCCCTACTTCATGGTCGATCTGATCACGCGCTCGGCCTACAATACGCTGACCTGGGTTGATGAGGGGCTCAACGTTGTCAATGAACTGGCCACGAAGGTGGTGCCCGCCGATGACAAGCTCAACGTTTGGGAGATCACGGTCCGTGAGGGCGTAAAGTTCCACGATGGCCGAGAGGTGATGGCAAAGGACTGGGCTTCATCCTTCGAATTGCACCGCCGCCGCAACTTCGCCTCGCAGCAGATCAAATCAACAGAGGTAACCGGCACTCATTCGCTGCGGTTCTTCCTCGATGCCGGCAACTCCGAATTCCCGTTCGTTCTCGCTGAGTATGACAACGTGGTCATGCCGGCGAACGAGGACTTCGAGAAGATCGGCATGACCGGCATCGGCACCGGCCCGTTCAAGATCGTCGAGGCCGACCCACAGCGCCGCATGGTGCTCGATCGCTTCGATGGCTACTGGAAAAAAGACCAGCCCTGGCTTGACCGTCTTGAGGTCATCAACCGCGAAGGGCAGATGGAAAGCGCCATCAACGGCTTCCGGTCGCGCCAGTTCGACGCGGTGCTGAACATTGATCCGCGTCTCGTCCGCCAGCTTTCTGCCGAGCCGGATACCGATGTCGTGCCTGCATCCTCCGGTGACCAGGCGGTCATCATCCTGCCGAAACATCCGGGCTCGCCGTTCCTCGACAAGCGCATCCGCCAGGCTCTCGCCTTCGCCATCGACCGCGAGGCCATCGTGCGCATTGTTTACGGTGGCGCGAAGTTTGGCTGGATGGGCAATGACAGCCATATGGCCGGCACCGACCCGATGTTCGCCCCGCGCCCGGTAAAGCGCGACGTCGCCAAGGCGAAAGCCCTGTTGGCAGAGGCCGGACATCCGAATGGCATAACGCTGCCGACGCTCTATTACGCGCCGCAATGGCCGGAAATGAGCCGCTATTTCCAGGTCATCCAGGAAACAGTGAAGGAAGCCGGCATCACCCTTCCGATCGAGGAACGGCCGAATGATGGCTACCTTCGCTTCCGCCAGGGCGATCCGGATGTCACCAAGGGCAACTGGCACAAATTCGCCTACACTGCCGTTGGTCCGCGCAACCCCGGCATCTCGCTGTTCCGCATGCGCGGCGCCAACAACGAGTCGGGCTATTGGTCCGGCCCGGCGCACGATCGCTACATGGAACTCTACCGCACGGCGATGGTCACAGCAGATGCTGCGAAGCGCAAGGCGATCTATGCCGAGATGCAGCAACTCTGCTTCGAAGAGGCACCGGCCCTGCTCCCTGCCGGCCGCAACAATGTGCTGATCAAGCGCCCGAACGTGCGGGGGCTCAACAACCATCCGCAGCATTGGTCCATCACCTGGGACGGCGTCTGGAAAGCCTGACGTTTCCTTTCCCTCAATCACGCATGGGCTGACGCCATGCAGCTTTCGGAGGACAGCCATGTCTATCGTCAATCGTCGTGATCTTCTTCAGGGCGGCGCGGGCGTCGCGCTTCTCGCCGCGCTCGATGCCTCGTTGCTCGGTGAAGCTGTGGCCCAGGAGCAGCCCAAGCGTGGTGGAACGCTGGCATACGCACAGCTCTCCGCCAACCGTCGCTCGGCCGGTCCGAACAACTCCAAGCATCCCTATTTCATCGTTGATGCCAACACGAAGCAGATCTGGTCGACGCCGACTTGGGTGAACCCGGAGCTTGGCCTCGAACTGGAGATCGCGACCAAGCTTGAGCCGGCAGATGACTCGCTCAAGGTCTGGGACATGACCCTCCGTGAGGGAGTGATGTTCCACGACATGACCGAGATGACCGCAGCTGATGCCGTAGCCTCGTTCGACTACCATCGCCAGAACGCGCCGTTCGCGCGGCAGATCACCAAGGTCGAGCAGACCGGGAAATACACTGTCCGCTTCACGCTGGAAGCGGGCAACGCCGAGTTCGGCTATGTGCTTGCGGAATACAACAGCCCGATCATGAAGGCCGCGCCGCTCGAGACAATCGGCCTGGACGGCATCGGCACCGGTGCTTTCAAGATTGTTCAGAGCGACCCGAACCGTCTGATGATTCTGGAGCGCTTCGAAAGCTACTGGCGCAAGGGTCTTCCACATCTTGATCGCATCGAGATTCACAACCGCGAGGGTCAGCAGGAATCCGCACTGAATGGCCTGCGCTCAGGTCAGTTCGACGCGGTGATGAACATCGATGGTCGCGCCGCTCTCCAGTTCCAGAACGATCCGAACTTCGAGATCGAGACAGCACGCGGGGGCTATTCCTTCGTCATCCAGATGCCGAAGCACCCCGGCAGTCCCTTCCTCGACAAGCGTGTGCGGCAGGCTTTTGCCTATGCCATCGACCGGGAGGCGATTGTGCGTGTGGCCTATAGCGGCCGCTTTGGCTGGATTGGCAATGATAGCCACTTGATGGTCACCGATGCGGCCTTCGTGCCGCGGGCCGGTGGCCGCGACGTGGCCAAGGCCAAGCAATTGCTTGCTGAAGCAGGTCATCCCAACGGTATCAACCTCGGCACGCTCTATTGGAGCCCGCAGCTCCCCGAGGCTGGCCGTTACTTCCAGGTGCTTCAGCAATCGGTGAAAGATGCCGGGATCACGCTTGCTATCGAAGAGCGCCCGAATGACGGCTACATCCAGTTCCGTACTGGCGACAACGACTTGTCCAAGGGCAATTTCCACAAGTTCGCGATGACGGCGGTTGGCTCGCGCAACCCCGGCATCAGCCTTTTCCGGATGCGCGCGGCCTTTGTCGAAAGTGGCCACTGGCGCGGCCCGGAACATGACAAGTATCTCGCGCTCTACAATCAGGCGATGATCACGCCGGATGCTGCCAAGCGCAAGGCAATCTACGCCGAGATGCAGGCGATCCTCCACGAAGAGGTGCCCGCCATCCTGCCGGCTGGCGGAAACACGCTCATGGTCAAGCGCAAGCATATGCGCAACATGCCCTATCACCCGCAGATCTGGTCGATCCGTTACGAAGAGATCTGGCGGGCGTGACAGCTTTGAGCAATCAGACAGCGGCGTGTGACGCCGTTTGCTCTTGGCGCAGGAGGGCGTGTTGCTGATCGCCGCCCTGCGCCGCGTCCTGCTGTCAGTCATCACGCTGGTCATGCTCGCGGTATTCATCTTCATCGCGACCGAGATCATGCCGGGCGATGCATTGGACGTATCGCTCTCGGCCGACGAGATCGCGATGATCCCGCCAGAGCGCCTTGCCAAAATGAAGCAGGATCTTGGGCTCGACCGGCCAGCTCACGAGCGGCTGCTGGCTTTCCTGAATGGCGCAATCACACTCGATTTCGGCAAGACACTGATCTCGAAAACACCCGTCAGCGCGATTATTGGCTATCCACTGCGCAACTCGCTGATCTTGGCCGGGGCCGTACTCCTCATCGCCATTCCGCTTGCCCTGGCGATCGGGATCGCCGCTGCTTTCTGGAAAGGCAGGGCTGTCGATCATCTTGTGTCGACAGGCTCGATCATCGGATATTCGATCCCCGAATTTGTCATCGGCACGATCCTTGTCATGCTGTTCGCCGTGGCTTGGCCGATCTTTCCTGCTACGATCACGGCCTCGACACGTGATCCGGCGTTGACACTGCTGGCATCCTCTCCACTGGCGGTCGCCACCGTACTCATTGGCTCGATTGCCTATCTCGCGCGCCTCCTGCGGACCGGCATGGTCGATGCATTGGCGAGCGATTTTGTCGAACGCCTGCGGCTCACCGGCATCCCGGAATGGCGCATCGTCTTCCTGCATGCACTGCCTGCGGCGGTTGTGCCGAGCCTTACAGCCTTGGCGCTTTATGCCGCCTCGCTGGTGTCCGGCATCGTTGTCGTTGAACTCGTTTTTGCCTATCCCGGCCTCGGGCAGGAACTTGTGCGCGGCGTCACCCGACGCGAAGTGCATGTGGTACAGGCCATCGCGCTGTGTTCGGCCGCCGTTGTCGTTGCGCTCAATCTCCTGGCCGATCTTGCGATCCTCATGCTTGATCCACGCACGAGGCGAGCATGAGATTGTTTATCCAGCGCCTCTTCCGCCGACCGCTCACCATGCTTGGCCTTTTGCTCGTCGCCATCCATTTTGGCATTGCATTGGCCGCGCCCTGGCTGACACCGCATGATCCGCTCAAGCTGCTCGATGCTCCGCTGGAACAGCCAACAGGCGTCTATTGGCTGGGTACGGACGAACTTGGCCGTGACTTCTTCTCGCGGTTGCTGCTTGGCGGCCAGATCTCCATTGTAGCCGCTGCCTGCGCGGGCTTGATTGCTGCTTTCGGCGGCGGGATCATCGGGCTTGCTACGGCCTATCATCGCGGATTGTTTGACGACGTGGTGTCGCGCTTCGTCGAGATGAAACTATCGATCCCCTCCATCCTGCTGGTGTCGCTATTTGTGACGGGCTTCGGCCAGTCCCTTGCCGTGCTGATTGGCGTCATGGGCCTCATCTACATGATGGGCGTCATCCGTACAGCGCGCGCGCAAGGCATCCTGATCATGGAACAGGGTTATGTGAAGGCGGCGAAACTGCGCGGCGAAAGCGCAAGTGCAATCATTCTCCGCGAGATGCTGCCCAATATCGCGGATCTGCTCACTGTCGAGTTTGCCTTGAGAACATCAAGCGCGCTGTTGTTGGTCTCGGCACTGTCATTCCTTGGGCTCGGCGTCTCGCCGCCCACGCCGGACTGGGGTTCGATGATCCAGAGCGGGCTTCAATCGATCCGCTCCGAACCCTGGTTGATCCTTGCGCCCGCGCTCTGCATCTCGACATTGGTGATCGGCATCAATTTCGCCACCGAGGGCGTGGCTGATCTCCTGGGACTGGAGGCGGCGCGTGGTGCAACCGGCCAGTGAACCCATCATCCGCTGCAGTGGCCTGTCGATCGGGTACGTCGATGGGATTGGTGCCACCACGCGTGTGGTCGATCATGTGTCCTTTCTGCTCGAACCTGGTCACTCGATCGGGATCGTGGGCGAATCGGGCTCTGGAAAATCGACCCTTGCACGCGCGTTGCTTGGCTATCTGCGAGGTGGAGGCCGCTTTCTTGGCGGGCAGCTTGAGATTGATGGTGTCGAGGTAACCTCGGCGGCAACTGCGTCGATCCGCGCCTTGCGCGGACTTCGCGTCGCCATGGTGCCGCAGAACCCGCTTGCGTCGCTGACTTATCATATTCCGGTGGGCCGGCAGGTCGAGGAAGTGCTCCGCGCGCGTCGTGGGCTTTTGCGCTTGGAAGCCGAGCAGCGCACTGTCGCGCTGTTCTCCGAAATGGGCCTTCCCGACCCTGAGATCATTGGCAGGCGCTTTGCGCACCAGCTGTCGGGCGGCCAGCGCCAGCGCGTCGTGATCGCCGCGGCACTCGCCTGCGATCCGGCGCTGCTCGTGCTTGATGAACCGACAACCGCTCTCGACAAGACCACAGAAGCGCAGGTTCTGGAACTTGTGCAGCGTCTGCGCTCGCAACGCGGCACAGCGCTCGTTCTTGTGACCCATGATCTCAATGTCGTCGCCGACACCTGCGAGCGCGTGATCGTCATGAAGGATGGCTGCATCGTCGAACAGGGTCCGGTCACGACGGTGTTTCGCAGGCCGAGCGTCGATTATACAAAGACATTGCTCGATGCCTCGCTCGATCTCACCGGCGATGCGCCATCAGCGAACACGCTGGCAGACGTTCTGGTCAATGCCGAAAAGCTTTCATTTTCGTATGGCACAGGCGGCTGGTTCAAGCGCCCGCAGCGTCAGGCGCGGCCCACGCTCGACCGCGTCGATCTTGCGCTTGGTCGTGGTGAAGTGCTTGGCGTGATCGGCGAGTCTGGATCAGGCAAGACGACGCTTGGGCTCATTCTTGCGGGGCTTCTTGCTTCCGATCAGGGCGCGCTTGCTCTTGAGGGGCATTCGATCGCAATGGTCGCTGGCAAGCGTAGGCCTGAAATGCGGCGCCGAATCCAGATGGTCTTCCAGGACCCGCTTTCGTCGCTCAATCCCCGGCAAACGGTTTTGGCCGCAGTCATGCGTCCGCTTCGACTTTTCTTCGGCCTCAATCGAAATGCTGCCAGAGAAAAGGCTGCCTCTCTGCTCTCCGATCTTGGGCTGGGCCCCGAGTATCTCGACCGCTATCCCCGCCAGCTCTCTGGCGGTCAGCAGCAGCGCGTTGCCATAGCGCGCGCGTTTGCGGCAGAACCTGATGTGCTGATTTGTGACGAGATCACCTCTGCCCTGGACGCTTCGGTGGCGGGGCAGGTTCTCGAAGAGCTCAATGCGATGCGCCGACGCCATGGAACCAGCGTCATTCTGATCACCCATGATCTGGCGGTCATCTGGCGCATGGCAAGCCGTGTCATGGTGCTCAAGGATGGAATTGTGATTGAAGCCGGGTCGACCGGGGATGTCTTTGCTGCACCCAAGGACCCTTACACCGCTGCATTGCTCTCCTCAGCCACCCGTGTGAAACGGCTGAACGAAGAGCCAACACCGTCATCCCTGATCAATGAGATTGCCCATGTTGCTTGATCCCGCTTTCACCTCGCATGGACGCTTCCTCAAAGGCAACATCCACACTCACTCCAATCGATCCGACGGCGCCTTGAGCCCAGAGGAAGTGTGCCGCCGGTATCGCGACGCAGGGTATGACTTCATCTCTCTGACCGATCACTTCTTGCCGAAATACGGCTTTCCTGTCGTCGGGACCGAGGCGTATCGATCGGATAGGTTCACCACCATTCTTGGCGCCGAAGTACATGCGCCCAGGACATCACTCGGCGAGATATGGCACATTCTGGCGGTTGGCTTGCCGGCGAATTTTGCCCCGACCGGTGAGAACGAAGCCGGCCCTGACCTGGCCCAACGTTGCATCGACGCTGGAGCCTTTGTCGCGATACCCCACCCTGGCTGGTATGCGCTGACGATCGAGGATGCGGCGAGCATTCCCAATGCACATGCGGTCGAGATCTATAACCACACGAGCCAGGCCCGCACAGATCGGGGTGACGGTGCCTATCTGATCGACCAAATGCTCGCGGCTGGCCATCGCATCAATCTCTGCGCAACGGATGACGCCCATTTTCACTGCAATGATGCGTTCGGCGGCTTCGTCATGGTCAAGGCCAAGGCCAATACGCCCGAAAACCTGGTCGAGGCCCTCAAGGCTGGTGCGTACTACTCCAGCCAGGGACCAATCATTGAAGACGTTCGCTTCAGCGACGATTCCGTCGAGGTCGTCACCTCGCCCGTGAATTCGATCATGGCATTGGGCCGGGGTTCGCTTGCGGTCCAGAGCCGGGAGCCGGGTGCGACACGGGCTGTTTTGCAACTTGATCGCCTGCGTCGCGGAGGTTTTGTGCGAATTGCAGTTGCGGATGCCGCAGGTCGCCGCGCCTGGACAAATCCAGTCTGGTTTTGACGCAGGCGTTTCCAGGATGTGATTTTCTTGAGGGGTTTTGACCCGCCACTGGTTTGTCATCCAGCTACGATTGGAGCCTCGGCATGCTTTGCGCCAAGTGGCGCGGGTGTAGAAACAGGCGATCTGGGGAGCTGGTCGGGGTTGCGCAGCTGATCGCCTGTTGCGGTGAGATTGGCCGCGAAGGCGACCGGGGTGAGATATCCCGGCGACGAGTGCGGGCGCTGGAGATTGTAGTCGGCAGCCCAGGCGGTGATCTTGCGCCTTGCCTGACCAAGGCCACATGGACTTAGACAGCGTGCGCCACCAGCATGCCGATCGCCGCTGTCGCGCCCATGGCGATGGCGCCCCAGAATGTCACGCGCAGCGTCGGTCTCCAGATGGATGCACCGCCGATCCACGCGCCTGTCGCCCCCAGCGCAGCGAGGCAGATCAGCGATCCAGCGGAGATCGTTGTGGCCAGCCCGGCAGCGGGCGCGAAGATCGCGATCAGCAGGGGCACGGCCGCGCCGATGGCGAAGGTCAGCGCCGAGGTCAGCGCAGCCTGCACCGGTCGTGCCACCACATGCGCCGAAAGCCCGAGCTCGTCGCGGGCATGGGCGGCAAAGGCGTCTTTCGCGCTCATCTGCTCGGCCACCTGCCGTGCCAATGTCGGCTCGACGCCGCGTGCGACATAAATCGCGGTCAGTTCGGCCAGTTCGGCGTCGGGCTGCTCCGCCAGTTCGCGCCGCTCACGGGCGAGATCTGCGGCCTCGGTGTCCGATTGCGAGCTGACGGAGACATACTCGCCCGCTGCCATCGACATCGCCCCCGCGACCAGACCGGCGAACCCGGCCACAAGCACCTCACCAGGCGCTGTGGCCGCAGCCGCCACGCCGACCAGCAGGCTTGCTGTCGAGATGATGCCGTCATTGGCCCCCAGGACGGCCGCCCGCAACCAGTCGATCCGCTCGATCAAGTGTGTCTCACGATGAAGGGGGTGCATGGCAACCTCGATTCACTTCAGCATCATGCGTGCATTGCAGGAACAGCCCTGCCATGATCTGCGGCGGCGGTGTCAGCTTCAATCGTCATCATTCCGGTTGATCAGGTCGAGGGTCGCCGGGTTGAACTTGGCCTTGACCCGCTGGCCCTTTTCGTTGGTGCCATAAACCTTGTAGCAGCCGTCATCGGTCTTGATCCGGGAGACAGTCCAGCCCAAGGTTCGCACTTTTTCCTGCAGGGCATCGCGGGTTTGCCAATCGCCGAGCGGCACATGGCAGCGTGGCCCGGCATGCGCTGCGCTGGCGACCAGAAGCCCCATTGCAGCCAGAATGGTGACGTTATGCCTCTTTCCCATGGTGATCTCCGATCCGGCAGCCTGATCCGTTGCACGCAAGGGACAGGTCCTGTGGTTGGACCCTTCAACCATGCCTGTCTGACGGCCACCTGAATGCATCCGTCGTTTCTGTTCAGGCACATGTCAGTTTGGTGGCATAAGCGACAAGGCAAGCCGATGCGACGGAAACCCGGATGGCAGCGCGAGACCTGCAAATCGAGGACCATCATGCGGATGCGCCCGGAGAAGCTGTGATGCGCGTCCTGCTCATTGAAGATGATTCCCTCCTCGGTAGTGCGGTTCGGGACCAGATCACGGCCGATGGCCACTGTGTGGACTGGGCAAAACGATTGGCTGAGGCCGAGGCCTTCCGGGATGTCGCGCATTACGATCTCATCTTGCTGGATCTCATGTTGCCTGACGGACGCGGCCTTGAGTTCCTGCGCAGCCGCAGGGCCGCCGGCGACCAAACCCCCGTGATGATCCTCACCGCGCGTGACCAGGTTTCAGACCGGATCGCCGGGTTGAATGCCGGGGCTGACGATTATCTGGTCAAACCTTTTGATCTTGCCGAACTCTCTGCCCGGCTGGGTGCGGTGGTGCGCCGCTATGCTGGCAATCCGAACCCCGTTCTCGTGCTCGGCGGGCTCACGATTGATACCGCGGCCCGCTCTGTGCTCAAGGCCGGGCGCCGGATCACGCTGACGGCACGCGAATGGGTCTTGTTCGAAACCCTGATGCTGCGGCCCACCATGCTCCATTCCAAGGCGCAGCTGGAAGAACGGCTTTACTCGTTCGAGGCCGAGGTCGAGAGCAACACCATCGAGGTCTACATCGGACGCCTCAGGAAGAAACTGGGCCATGAGATGATCGAGACTGTCCGAGGCATCGGCTACCGGCTTCGACAATCCGAAAGCTCCGAGGCATGACGCCAGATCTTCTCCGCCAAAAGGGGAGTCTCCAGCGTCGATTGAGCCTGAGCCTCACGGCAGCGATAGCGGCTCTCTGGCTGGTGGCAACCGTGGCGGCCGGACTTGTCCTGCGCCGGGAAATCGATGCTGTTTTCGACAGTGCCCTGCAGGAGGTTGCACAGCGCGTCCTGCCGCTTGCCTATCTTGAAATCCTCGATCGCGATGGCGCTTTCCCGGCGGACGGACGCGCAGCGGAGCTGCCGTCCGTCGCGCCCCATCGGGAAACCATCACTTACATTGTTCGCAATGCAACGGGGCGATTGCTCATGCAGTCGCATGATGCGGAGCCGGCGGCCTTTCCTGCCCAACTTGAACGCGGCTTCCACGAGGCGGCCGGCAAGCACTTCTTCACGGAAAGCGCGGTGCGTGGCACATTGTTCATCACAACCACCGAGCGGGCGGGCCATCGCCAGCGCGCCGTCTTCCAGGCGGCAGTGACACTGGTCTGGCCCCTGGTGGTGCTGTTGCCCTTGAGCCTTGCCGGCGTCTGGTGGCTGGTCGCGCGGACTTTCAAGCCTGTCGTGCGATTCCAGAAGGCCATCGAGGCGCGTGACCACCACAACCTGACCCCACTGGCGACTGCACGATTGCCAACCGAGATCATGCCGATCGCCGAGGCCGTGAATGCGCTGGTCGCGCGGTTGCGGCGCGCCATCGCTTTGGAACATCGCTTTGCCGCCAACAGCGCCCATGAACTACGGACGCCTGTCGCCGCGGCGCTCGCCCAGACCCAGCGCCTGATGGCCGAGTTGCCGGAAGGAGCCCCGCGCGAGCGTGGACGGGCCATCGAGGCCGCCTTGCAACGGCTGTCCCGTCTGAGCGAGAAACTGCTGCAATGGGCAAAGGCCGAGGGCGGCAGCCTGATCGCAGATCACCCGCAGGATGTCGCCGAGATTCTCATGCATGTCCTCGATGATGTCGGGGCCGGCAAGGCAGGAGCGAGCCGGCTGTTGCTTACCCTTCCGGCTTCCGGGCAATGCTTCAGCACGCTGGACATCGACGCCTTTGCCATCCTTGCCCGCAATCTGATCGAAAACGCGCTGAAACATGGTGCCGCCGATCAGCCCGTCAGGATCCAGTTGACGGAAACGGGGCTTTTCAGCGTGTGCAATGGAGGCCCGGTGATCGCGCCAGAAGACCTTGCGCGCCTGATGGCACCTTTCGAGCGTGGCGAAACCCGCGCCGAAGGCGTTGGCCTTGGTCTCTCCATCGTCCAGAGCATTGCCGAGGGAGCGGGTGGCTCACTGGTTCTGGTCTCGCCCGCACCGGGCCGGCAAGACGGCTTGCAGGCGCGCGTGCAGCTGCCAAGCTGACAACAAGCTGAACAGCTTTCGGCGCGTGCTTCAGGCCGCTGTCAGTTTGGCACCGCATGCTCCCGATCAACGCAATCCGTGATCGGAGTTCCTTCATGAAACGCCATGTCCTTGCCTTTGGCTTTGCCCCGTTTCTGGGTCTTTGCAGCGCTCTTGCCCTGTCGTCGGCCGCCGAAGCACGCATGGTCAAGGTGACCACGACATTGAAAAACTATGGTGGCGACGGCGCTTATCTGGCGATTTACGTCACGGACGGCAGCGGCAATCTGCAAAAGACCATCCGGGTGTCCGGCGGCAAGGCGAAGTATCACAAGCATCTCGCCGGCTGGTATCGGCAATCGGGCGGTCGGATTGATGGCACCACCGGGGCCAGCGTCGGGGCAGGCGGCACGCTCGTTGTCAGTGTCGATCTTGCGGACTCCATGATCGATGCCGGCTTTCAGATCCGTGTCGACAGCGCGGTTGAGAAAGACAGCGACGTTCCCGTCGATGCAGCCGTTCCGCTGACGAGTGCGCAGTCCGGCAAGCCTGTGGCTGGCAAGGGTTATGTGAAGTCGCTCGTCTTCGACATGTGATTGTCGAGCGGAGCCCGCGCCATGTTGCGTCAGATCCACTCCCTCTTTGGGCTCCTGGCCGCGTTGCTGGTTTCGGCGCTCGCGATCACCGGTGCCATCCTCTCGGTCGAGCCGGTCATGGACCGCGCGGCAGAACGGCCGGTCGTGGTCGGGCAGGTCAATGTCGCGGCCTTCGCCGCTGCGATGAAACTGCGTTTTCCGGAGATCGACAAGATCGTCCGTGAGCCTTCCGGTGCAATCATCGTCAATCACTTCAACAACGAGAGGGCGGCAGCCAACAGGATCGATCCGGCAACGATGGCGGTGATCGGCCCGCATGCGCCATCGCCGGCCCTGCGCTTCATCACCAATCTCCATCGCTCCTTCCTGCTGGGCAATGTCGGGCGGGCCGCAGCCGGCCTTGGAGCTGTTGCCATGCTGATCCTCTCTCTCTCCGGTGCCATGCTGCTGGCCGTCCGGCTTGGTGGCTGGTCGGCCTTGCTGAAGCCCATTCGCGGCACGTCCGTTCAACGCTGGCACGGTGAACTGGGTCGCCTGGCGATGCTCGTGCTGCTGCTCTCGGCGTTGACGGGCAGCTACATGTCGTTGACGACCTTCGGAATCCTGCCCGATCCCGCCTCCGAAACAGCCGCGACAATGGCTGGCAGCGGGCAACCGAGATTACCCGTCGGGGAACTCGCCGCACTTCAAGGCGTTGATCTGGCTGATCTGCGCGAGTTGACCTTCCCCTATGCCGCCGATCTGACGGATGTCTACACGCTGACAACGGCGGAAGGCGTCACCCAGATCGACGCGGCAACCGGCATGAGCCTTGCTGTCACCCCGCATGGCCTCGGCAAGCGCATCTCGGAGACGATGTATCAACTCCACACCGGTCAGGGACTCTGGCCTCTGGCGGTCCTCCTGGGTCTGGCTGCTCTCTGCGTTCCCGTCTTTTCGGTGACAGGCGCGGTGATCTGGTGGCAGCGGCAGCGCGGCAAGGTCCGCCTGCCGCACAATGCCACGGCGGATGTCGCCGACACCATCGTTCTGGTTGGCTCCGAAGGCAATTCAACCTGGGGCTTCGCCCGCACCCTGCATGCGGCCCTCACCGCAGCCGGGCACAAGGTGCATGCTGCCCCGATGAACGCCATGGCCGCCCACTATCCCGGGGCGGAACGCCTGCTGATCCTCGTCGCAACCTATGGCGATGGCGCTGCGCCGGCATCCGCGAGCACCTTCCTGGCGCATCTGGACAGGGCCTCAAGCCGCCTGCCTTTCGCGGTCCTTGGCTTCGGCGATCGCAGTTTCCCGAAATTCTGCGGCTTTGCCGATCAGGTCGACGCAGCGTTGAAGGCGCGCCATTGGCCCATCCTGCTGGACGTGCAGCGGATTGATCGGCAATCGGTGCAGGACTTTGCCCGGTGGGGTGAAGCGCTCAGCGTCGTGCTGGGCCATCCCCTGCGGCTTGAGCACATCAGCGAGCGCCCGGCCACGACCGCGTTCACGCTTGTCGCCCGGGCAGATTATGGGGCTGATGTGCAAGCCCCGACGAGCATTCTCACCTTCCGGCCGCCCGCGCGTCGGGGCTTCTGGCAAGTCCGGACCCCACGCTTCGATGCGGGCGATCTTGTCGGCATCCTCCCGCCCGGCAGCACCCAGCCGCGCTTCTATTCGCTGGCCTCCTCGAGCCGGGATCAGGTGCTGGAAATCTGCGTTCGCAAGCAACCAGGCGGCGTGTGCTCAAGCTTTCTCCATGGCCTTGCGCCGGGCGATACGATGGATGCCTTCATCCGCCCCAACCCGGGATTCCGGCCGAGCAAGGGCAGCCCCCCGCTGATCCTGATCGGTGCTGGCGCAGGAATCGGGCCCTTGATGGGCTTCATCCGCCAGAATGGCACCGGTCGTCCGCTGCACCTGTATTGGGGCGGCCGGGACCCCAAATCGGACTTCCTGTATGCGGATGAGTTGTCGTCGCATCTGGCCTCCAGTCATCTGACCCGCCTCGCAACCGCGTTCTCACGCATTCCCGGTGGCGGATACGTGCAGGATCGACTGGCGAACGATGCCGCCGAGATCCGCAGCCTCATCCAGAATGGCGCGCAGATCCTTGTCTGTGGCGGACGCGAGATGGCAAGCGGTGTGACGGCTGCCCTGGACCTGATCCTTGCGCCGACCGGGCCGGCTATCGCCGCCCTCAAAGCCGAGGGGCGCTATGTCGAAGATGTCTACTGACATCCCGCCCATCCGCCATGCGATGAGTGGCAAGACAATGGGCACGCGCTATTCCGCGGTCGTCTACACGAACCCAGGGTTCGATGTTGCCGCATTGTCGACAGCGCTCTTCGAGGCGGTGGACCGGGTGGACCAGCACATGTCGACCTGGAAGCCGGGTTCGGACCTGAACCGCCTGAATGCGGCGCCGGTGGGGGACTGGATCACCTTGCCCCCGGATGTGATTCAGGTTCTGCAGATGGCCCAGCAGGTCGGTGCGCGCTCCGGCGGCGCGTTCGACGTGTCGGTCGGGGAAAGCGTGGCCGCATGGGGCTTCGGTGCCCATGCCGCAGAACAGCGGCCCGACCCGGTCAACTCCGCCCGGGAGCGCGCAGCCGGATGCGCCTTTGAACTCGACATGGTGACACGCCGGGCGCGGCTCTTGCGTTCGGCCTCGCTGGATCTGTCCGGCATCGCCAAGGGGTTCGGGGTGGATGAACTTGGTCGTGTGATGGGGAAGTTCGGTATCACGCGATGGCTCGTCGGCATCGATGGCGAGATGCGTGCTGGCGGCAGCAAGCCCGACGGCTCGCCCTGGCTGATTGCACAGGAGCGCTCTGAAGCCGGTATCCGCGAGGCGATGGGTGCCTTTGAACTCACGGATCGCGCGGTGGCAACCTCCGGAACCTATCGCCATTGTCATGACATGGGCGACCGGACCATTTCCCATACGATCGATCCCCGAACCGGCCGGCCGATCGCGAATGCCCTCAGCGCGGTCACAGTCCTTGCGCAGACCTGCATGGAGGCCGATGCCTGGGCAACCGCCTTTCTGGTCATGGGGTCCGAAAAGGCCTTGCCGCTGGCCCGTATCATGGGAATGGATACCGTTTTTGTGCTGGCCGACGGGACTGTTCAGTCAAGCCTCTGACAACGCCAGGCCATCCTCAGCGGCACGCGGTCCGGGCGCGATGGCCGATCACGGGCATCACAAGCGCAAGGCCGCACATGTCAGCCTGCAGGAGCCGAAACCGGCATCGCGGCTTCTGAACGCCGGAATGCCCAACCCGGCAGCGTGTCAGGCAGGCCATGACGAAAGCTGGCCAACATTTGGAGTGCGCCCCTGAAGGCGCTCACGATCAGGTTGCCGTCTTGATCCTGGGCCGGGCATGTTGAACGCGGCTGGGACGGGTCGCACATTGTCCGTGACAATCTCGCCCCTGTCGTTACCAGTCGGGGATATGGCATTCAGCGTCATGGCATTCAGGGGTGCCGCGGAAAAGCCTCGGCACGGGTTCGAACATGGCGGATACGGATCACGATTGGAACACGATGCCGTGGTGGTGCTGGGCCGCACCTCTGGCTGCAGGTCTTCTTGTCGCTGCGAAGTTCGCTTCTCTCATCTCCCCAACCGGTGCGCCGGTGATTGCTCTTGCCATCCTGCTTCTGGGCGGAGCCGTCTTCGCCGCCGTGCACCATGCCGAGGTTCTGGCCGTCAGGATCGGCGAGCCCTTTGGCTCGATCCTGCTGGCGCTGGCCATCACCACGCTTGAAGTCGGCCTGATCATTTCCGTCATGGCATCGGGCTCGAACGGCAGTGACGCGGTGGCGCGGGACACGGTCTACTCCGTCGTGATGATCGTGCTCAACGGCATTGTCGGGCTTTGTCTTGTCTTTGGCTCGGCGCGTCATTTCGAGCAGGAGTTCCGCGTTCAGGGGGCGGCGGCCATCCTCAGCGTGATCGCCACGCTGGCGGTCGTCTCGCTGGTCTTGCCGAATTTCACGCGGACAACGGTTGGCCCGACGTTCGCGCCAAGCCAGCTCGTGTTTGTCGGTGCTGTTTCGCTGGGGCTCTATGCGCTGTTCGTCTTCGTGCAGACCGTGCGGCACCGGGCTGATTTCGTGATCGAGTATGCCGGTGCAGGAGAGGGCGAAAAGCCCACCACCAGAACCACGATCCTGAGCGCCATCTTGCTTGTGCTCAGCCTTGGTGTTGTCATCCTGCTCGCCAAGACGCTTTCGCCAATCGTCGAGGCGGGAGTGGTCCGGGCCGGGCTTCCGCTCGCCGTTGTCGGCGTTGTCATTGCAACGCTGGTCCTCCTTCCCGAAGGATTGACGGCGATGAAGGCCGCGAGGCGCAACAGGCTGCAAACGAGCTTGAACGCATCCCTTGGGTCGGCTGCGGCCAGCATTGGACTGACAATCCCGATTGTCGGAGCGGCATCGATCTATCTGGACAAGCCGCTCACACTCGGCCTCGGTCCGGAGGCCATGGTTCTGCTGATCCTGACGCTGTTCGTCAGCACGCTGACCTTCGCAACCGGGCGCACGACAGTGTTGCAGGGAGCGGTTCACCTCGTGATTTTCGGCGTGTTCCTGTTCCTCGCCGCTGTCCCGTGAAGGGTATCCCTGAGACCTGACACGGGCATCACCGGGCATCGTGTCAACGGACAGGCCTTTGAAACCGGCATGATGAGCGGCACCGATCTGTGCGCCATCGCACAGCGCGTCAGCGCGCTCCGCAGCATCCTTCGTTCCTGGATAGGAAGGATGTCCAGCGATGCCTTGCCTGAACACCCCCTGCCGGAACCACAAGCACGCCATCGGGCGCACCGGGCGAACATGGCTGCTGGGCGCCATGGCGTGTCTGGCCCTTCTCACACCTGTCCGGGCCGACGGCCCGCCGCCATGGCGCAAGGATTTTCGGGGCACCTGGGCGGACGAGGCGCATTGCCGATGGTCGGAAATCTTCATGCTGGTCTATGACCGCAGGACCGCAAGTTTTCCGCAACGCAGCTCCGGGGAGCCAAGCCTGCATTGCGATATCCTCAGCGTCAGAGGCAAACGACCGGAATGGAAACTCCGGTTGTCCTGCAGAACGTGGGACGGGCCGGACCTCTACAAGAAGAGGTTCGAGATCCGCCAGACGTTGACCCTGTCACCCAGCGGCTTTGAGATGGTTGTCGCGACAGAACCCTTTCTCGGGCATCCGGCTAGGCGCGAAGAAACTCGCTTTTGCCGCGGGGCGAACGAGCCGCAGCCCCCTCTCATCTGCTTCGACAACGAAAAAGGGCATACCGTGCCCTGCGAGCCATGAGCGTGAAAAGGATTGTCCGCATGCCCATTGGCAAACTGGGGCTCGCCTGCTTCGGTGCAGCAGCCTTCCTTGCCGGAATTGTCTCCCTGGCATCGGCCAAGGGAGAGGTTCGCACCTTCGGCAGCTGGGTCGTCGGCTGCGACAACGCCCATGTCTGCACGGCAATCGTCTTTGCCGAACCGTCCAAGGCCGTTGCAGAGCCCGGCATTCCATTCGTGCAGATCCGTCATCATCCCTTGCGCGATGCCACGCCTGAAATCCGGATCGTCGATCCCGGCCGATCCGGCGAGGGAGATCGCCTCGCAAGGAGCCGCGCGCTTCTCGTCGTCATGCCGACCGGCGCGGAAGTCGCCAAGGGGCCGGCGACCCACCGGGCGGAGTTCGAAGGGAATGCCAGCTTCCGTTTCCAGAGCAGCCACGCCAGAACCATCCTGCATGCGCTTCGCTCGCGCACCGACAGGATCACGATCAGCATCGGTGAGAAGCAGAACCTGCGCGTCAACACGGCAGGGCTTGAGGCAGCGCTCGCCTACATGGATGACCAGCAGGAACTGGCGGATACGCCGGGCGCTCTGGTCCGGAAGCCGGATGGCGTGCTGAACGACTACCTGCATCCCACGCCGCCGGATATCAACACCGTTGAAGGAGCGGCTTTCGGCGAGCCCTCCGACAGCGGTATTCCGCGTCGGACCCTCCTCGCGGTGACCGGTTGCAAACCACTCCAGACGGATGGGACCGCGCAGGGCTATCCCTTGCGAGGGTCGGCCATCCTGTTGCGGAGCGATTGCGCCGGGGATGCCCAGAACCAGCTCAGCGCCTGGTATCTCCTGCCGGGCATCAATGGCCGGGCCGGACCCCACCCTTGGTCCGACGGGACGGACGGCAAGCGCCGCGATGGCGCGCTGCTCGCCAACGCCGAGGTCTTGCCGAATGGCGGCGTGATCCGCGCAACCCGGTTTCGGGCCGCGACAAGCGATTGCGGCATTCACGAGCGCTGGGGCTGGACCGGGGAAGGGCGGTTCGAATTGATCGAACGCCGGGAAATGCCCCTTTGCCGGACCGCGGGGCCGGCACACTGGATCATCACCTATCGCACCAACTTCATTTCACCTGGCTAGGTCACCATGCACATCCTCACCGTGAAGGACAGATGGACAGGTCTTTCAAACAGCCTCCGCATCCGCACCGCGTGGACGGTCGACAGGCCCGAAACAGCGCGGCGTATCGAGGCGCTGCTGCGGCAGAGCGGCCACCCGATCGCCTTTGAGGTCTTTGATCACGCCTTCGTGCTATGCGCACCCCATCTGCCGGGTGTACAGGGCGATCCCGACATTGCCATCGTGATCGGCGATGCCGAACATGACCTTTTCTATGTCGCCCAGCGCGAACGCGGTGGGCTCAGTTCGATCTCCGTGCATGAGGCCATCCATGATGCTCTGCGGGACTTCTTGTGGCGGAGCACGGGAACCTCAAGCCCGCAGCATGGATCAGCACTCCTTGCGATGAAAGACCCGTCATGACGTTGATCTCCGGCTGGCACCGCATCCTGTTTCTCGCCATCACCATCTCAGCTTCAGGCATCGCGGCGGAGTCCCTGAGCGCGCGCGATCAGCCGGGCCTGCGGACCTGCGATGGCATCGTGGCCTTTGGCGAGGACAATCCCGAGGTCAGGCTGATGAAGGTGGTCACGAAGGGCCAGCGCCTGCCGTTCTACCGCAACCGCACGGAAAAGACCCCGCATTGCCCGGTTGAGGTTGATGGCTGCCAGCTCAAGTCCTTTGTCGTTCCGGGCGATCTGTTGCTCGTCGGTCCTGACATGGATGGCTTCGCCTGTGCGAGCTACATATCGCCCAACGCCCGGCGCGTGAGGAACCAGTTCCGGGAGACCATCGGCTTTGTCCCGCTTTCGGAGCTTGCGGTGGTCATGGGTGCCCCTCCGACGCCGGCGGACTGGAGCGGAACCTGGTTCCGCTCGGCCGAGGCGGAAATCGAAATCGGGCCGGACGGTCCCGGCAAGCTGAAAATTCTCGGACAAGCGACCTATGGCGGACATGATCCGGAGCGGGTAAAGCGCGGGGCCATCAATGTCGGCGAACTCGAAGGGATCGTCGACATGCCGAAAGCCAACATGATCGCGCTTGGCGATGACTTTGACGGCACGAAGCCCCTCGGCAAAGACCGCTCTGACTGCCGCGCCAGGCTGCGGCTGTTCGGTCCCTATCTTGTCGTGGAAGACAATGGCGGCTGCGGCGGCAACGGTGTCACTTTCATCGGCGTCTACATGCGGCGGCGGTAGCCCTGGGCCCGGCTCCGGCATGCCTCCCGATCGGGACGTCCGACGCGCTGCGCGCTGCGGGCCTTGCCCCGGGCTATTTCAGGCTTGATGCGAGGAAGGCCTGCAGGCGCTCGCTCTTCGGCGCACCGAGCACCTCGGCGGGCGGCCCTTCCTCCTCGATGACGCCGCGATGCAGAAAGACGACGCGGTTGGCAACCTCGCGCGCAAAACCCATCTCGTGGGTCACGACCAGCATGGTGCGGCCTTCCTCCGCCAGCGAGCGCATGACGCGCAGCACCTCGCCCACGAGTTCGGGGTCAAGGGCCGAGGTGGGTTCGTCGAACAGCAGAACCTCGGGTTCCATGGCCAGCGCGCGGGCGATGGCGACACGCTGCTGCTCGCCGCCCGACATGTGCGCGGGGTAGGCATCCTTGCGGTGCGACACGCCGACCCGATCAAGGTAGCGTTCCGCTCGGGCGATGGCCTCCGCCTTCGTCAGGCCCAGCACCTGCATCGGTGCTTCGATGATGTTCTCCAGAGCCGTCATGTGAGCCCACAGGTTGAACTGCTGGAACACCATGGACAGCCGGGCGCGGATGCGCTGGAGCTGCGCCGGGTCTGCGGCGTTCAACTCTGCCTTGCGGTCCGCGATGAGCTTCAGTTCCTCGCCGCTGACAACGATCCGCCCGGCATTGGGCTTTTCGAGCAGGTTGAGACAGCGCAGCACCGTGCTCTTGCCGGACCCGGACGAGCCGATCAGTGCGATCACGTCGCCGGACCGGGCGGCGATCGTCACGCCCTTCAGGACTTCGACCGATCCGAAGCGCTTGTACAGGCCTTCGACGAGAAGCTTCTGTTGAGGTGGGGATGCCGCGTGAGAGGCAGTCTCGGTCATGATGGGGTCCTCAGGGGCTCGCCCGATGGCCGGAACAGCCTGCAAGGGCCTTGCCGAAGGCGGATCGCTCCGGCAAGGCCGATGGGCTTGGCGATCAGGTGATCTGTGATCATGCGCGGGCCGCTGCCGGATCGGCGGATTTCGGTTGCAGATGCCTGAGGAAGCGCCGTTCCAGCAGCTTGACGAGGCCGACCAGCGTGAAGGTGATGGCAAAGTAGAACACGGCCACCAGCCCGAAGGCTTCAACCGGTGCGAGGTTGTTGTAGTAGACGTCCCGCGCCGTGCGGGTCAGTTCGACAATCGTGACGGCGCTGGCGATCGAGGTCGCGTGCATCACCATGACAAGCTCGTTGCCATATTGCGGCAGCGCGCGGCGAACGGCGCTGGGAAGCAGGATGCGCCGGTAGATCGTCGCGGTGGACATGCCGAGGCTGCGCGCCGCCTCGACTTCGCCATTCGGTGTCTGGCGCAGCGCGCCCGCGAGGATCTCGGTCGTGTAGGCCGTGGAGTTCAGCGCGAAGGCCAGCCAGGCGCAGAACCAGGCATTGCGGAACAGCGGCCAGGCAGCGCTCTCGCGCAGCCATTCGAACTGGGCGAGCCCGAAATAGATCATGTAGAGCTGCACCAGCAGCGGCGTGCCGCGAAACACGTAGGTGTAGAGGAAAACCGGCTTCGAGAGCCAAGGATTGGCCGAGACCCGGGCAAAAGCGAGCGGCACCGAGAGCACGAAGGATGCGCTGACGCAGATCAGCATCAGCAGCAGGCTGATCTGCAACCCGCGCCAGTAGGCCGGCAGCGATTCCGCGATGAGGCCCCAATCGATCATCAGAGTTCGGCCTTTCTGACACCGAGGGAAAAGCGGCGCTCAAGCCAGCCCAGGCCCAGGATCGAGACCGTCGTGACCGCGAGATAGATCACCGCAATGGTGGCGTAGAAGGTGAAAGGCTGGCGCGTGGCTGCCGACGCGAGGTTGGCCCGGTGGACCATGTCGTCGAGCCCGATGATCGAGAGCAGCGCCGTCGCCTTGATCATCACCAGCCAGTTGTTGGTGAAGCCGGGAATGGCGTGGCGGATCATCTGCGGAAAGGTGATGCGCCGGAGCACCTGCACCCGCGTCATGCCATAGGCGAGGCCTGCCTCCATCTGGCCCCGGGGGATGGCCAGAATCGCACCCCGGAAGGTCTCGGTCAGATAGGCCCCGAAGATGAAGCCCAGTGTCATCGTCCCCGCGATGAAGGGATTGATGTCGATGTAGCCGAGGCCCGCCCGGTCGGCGAGCTTGTTGATCATGATCTGCCCGCCATAGAAGATCAGCAGCAGCAGCACGAGTTCCGGCAGGCCGCGGATCAGCGTCGTGTAGGCATCGACGAGGATATTGGCCATGCGCGAGGCGGACAGCTTGGCGCTGGCTCCGATCAGCCCGAAGACACAGGCAATCGCCAGCGACACGGCCGACACCAGCAGAGTCGATCGCAGGCCATCGAGGATGGCTGGAAGGTAGCCATGCAGCATCGCTCTGTCCCCGGGCGCGATGCCGCCGTGCCCTGCGCGGGCCGGTGTCCATCTGCGCCGATCGTCACGTGAAGCGCCGGACCGGAGCGCGGCAGCGCGTCCCGGTCCGGGTCAGGCGGTCTCAGGAGCCCGAGATGTCGAAGTCGAAGTACTTGTCGGAGAGCGTTTTGTAGGTGCCGTTGGCCTTGATGGCCTTGAGCGCGGCGTTGATTCTGGTGACCAGCGCCGTGTCATCCTTGCGCACGGCGATGCCAACGCCGGAGCCGGCACCGATGCGGATCGCCGGGCCAAGCTGGGCAAAGCCCTTGCCTTCCGGCTTCTTGAGGAAGGCTTCACCCGAAACGACCGACGAGCCGAAGGCGACATCGGCGCGGCCGACGGCCAGCTCCATGTAGACCTCGGTCTCCTTGCCCGCGAGAACGACCTCGCTCTCCTTGTAGGTTTCGGCCAGGAATGTTGCGCGGGGCGAGTTGCGCAGCACGACGATCTTCTTGCCCTTCAGAGCGGCGGGCGAGTGATCGGTGAAAGCACCTTGCTTGGCGATGAAGCGTGAGGGCACGTCATAGTAGGGATCGGAAAAGTCGACCGACCGCTTGCGCGCTTCGGTGATGGTCATGGACGCGACGATCAGATCGAACTTCCTGGCGTTGAGCGCCGGAATGATGCCGTCGAATTCCTGCTGGACGAAGGTGCACTCGGCCTTCATCTCGGCGCAGACCGCATTGGCGATGTCGATGTCGAAGCCTTGCAGCTTCCCGTCCGGCGCGATCATTGAAAAGGGTGGATAATTGCCTTCGACACCCACGCGCAGCTTGCCGGTCTGGGCCATGGTCGATGTGGCCAGTCCGGCGGCGAGGGCTGCGCCCGCCAGTGTGGCGAGGAAGTTGCGCTTGAGCATGATCGGGTCTCCCTGATGAGCGGAACATTCTCCATTCCGAGTGGGCTTCACATTGTCTGGAAGTTTTCATATGGTCAATAGATGAAAAAAAGTCTTCATGCCTCAAATGTCGGCATGGGTGCCGGCGGTACTGCCTTTGCGAGTTCCGATCTGGGACGGCGGCTGCGCGAACTGCAGGCTTCGGGCTCGGCCTCCAACCGGGTGATTGCGGAGCACCTGCTGCGCAACCCGGTGCATGGCTCCTCGTTGTCGATCGAGGATCTGGCGGCGGCGAGCGGTGTGTCGACGGCCACGCTCTCGCGCTTTGCCCGGGCGCTGGGCTTCCAAGGCTATTCGGATCTGCGTGCGGCGCTGGCCGACACGTTGCAGGAGGTCCTGCGTCCGGTGGAGAAGCTGCGCGGCGCGCTGGCGCGCCAGAACGGTGATGACCCCTTGCGCACGAGCCTGCAGGATTCGCTGGCCAGCCTCAGGGCCACGGCGGAGGGGCTTGATCCCGCCGTGCTGGCGCGGGTGGTGAAGCTGCTGTCGGACGCCTCGTGCGTCTACGTGCTGGGCTTCGGGCTGTCGGCCCATCTCGCCGCGCTGCTGACCCTCGGATTGCAGCCCTTCTGCCGGCAACTCGTCAATGTGGTCGAATATGGCGGGACCGAAGTCGCTGCCGGCCGGCTGATGAACCTCGCGGCCACCGATGCGCTGGTTGCGATCTCGTTTCCGCGCTATGCGACCGACGCGGTCCACCTCACGCGTTACGCGGTGGATCGGGGTGCCAGCATCATCGCGCTGACCGACTCGATCGCCTCTCCCCTGGCACCGCTGTCGGATGAGCTTCTGATCGCGCACTCCTCGCATGCGGTTCTCTCATCGAGCAACGTCTCGGCCCTCCTGGTGATCGAGGCCCTGGTCACGGCGCTGATGGTCTCGAACAGCGCGAACGTCGACAAGGCCGCCCGCCTCACCGAAGCGATCTCGGCCTACCTCGTCGCCCAGCCCGACAAGGGCAGGTGAGGGCCTTGCGGCAGCTTTGGCGTTGCGTTCTGGTGCCGGGGCCCGGCCCGTTCACCGCCCGGCTTGCCGATCAACCGATCTGCCCCTGCCGGCAAAACGGGCCCGGACACGGTCGTTCGTCAGCATGAAACCGGCCATGCCGGCCGCCATGAGAACCGGCCCGATCAGGCCCGGGATCATCATCAGGATGGTGACCATGGGCAGCCCGCCGGGGACCCCCAGCAGCGGGATCATCAGTGTCGCGCCGCTGGCGGTGAGCCCCCAGAGCAGCGCGAGGATGGACACGACAACCGGAGCCCAGCGTGCGCGAACCGTGTAGCCGACGAGAAACGCCGCCGACAGGAAGATCAGCAGCATGGTCGGCGTCATCGCGATCGACCCGATCAGGCTCGGTACGGACAGCATCTGATGCGCCATCCCGAACGCTTCGAGGCCGAGAAGGGCGAGCACCGTCGCCAGAACGCCGATCGGAACGATCAGAATGATCGTGCTCAGCACGGCCATGGCGATCAGGACCACGTCTGCCAGCGCTGCTGCGGGAGGGGCCGGTTTGGTCATGGGCGGGTTCCTGTCGTCAACGGTTGGGAGCAGCCCGGCTGACCCATGCGGATCCGACGTCCCGGGACTGCCTGATGCAAGGTCCGGCGCGTTGGCAGGCCGCGCCAGAATCGACCGGGGACGGGTCCTTGATGACCATGAGCCTAATCGTCGCTGAAGACGCGGAGTGTGCGGTAGCGCACAGCCGTCATCGGGCGGGTCGGGTCTGGTTCAGGTCAGGCGCGGGCCAGAATCCGGGCCTGATCCCAAGCAAGGGCAACATCAGGAGACGACCATGGCATTCCGCTCACGCCTTCATCTGCCGGCCATGCTGGCGGCCGCAACCATTGCCGTGCTCGCCGCTTCCCCGGCCAGCGCCAATGCCGTCATCTGCAAGAGCGGGAAATACGAAGTTGATTCGCGTGATGAAGAGCAGCTCAAGATCGCCTTCGGCACGAGCTACTGCACGATCCGCCGCTTCAGCTACCGCTCCGATGCCGAGAATTTCTCCAAGAACAACAACATGCAGCCCGGCAAGCCGTGCTCCTGCAAGTAAGCGGGGGCATCCGCTGAACCGCTTCTGACGATGGTCATCAAGGAGGACACAATGCGCTGCTCGATCTCTGGCTCTGCCGCAATCCGTCTCGCGCTGGCCTGCGTTGCCACCGTCGTTGCCATGGTCTTGATTGACAGTGCCGCCGCGCAACAGCCCTACCGGCCCGGCCAGCAGGTGGTCTCGCTGGGAGGCGGTTTTTTCGGCGGCGGGAGGGCGCTGCTGACCATGCCTCGCGGGAAGCCTTCCGCCGTGGTCATCCTGATGCCGGGAGGCGACGGGGTCATCGGGTTGTCGGACGATGGTTCGATCGAGCGGGACGGCAACTGGATTGTCCGCACACGGGGATCGTACGCCTCGGCGGGGATTGCCAGCCTGCTTCTGGACGCCGGGGCTGATCCGGCTGCTGCCGTCCAGGCCATGCGGCAGGTCGCGCCGAAGGTTGTCCTTGTGGCCATGAGCCGCGGCTCGACGCGCGTCCCACCCGCACTGTCTGCCGGTCCCGACGGCGTCGTCCTGACATCGTCCATGCTCGACCATGTCCGTCAGACCGTCGGCTCTCCTGCTGCGTTGCCGCCGACGCTAGTCGTCCATCATCGCCGCGACGATTGCCGCGTCACGCACTATGACATGGTTCCGCCGTTCATGGACTGGTCGGCGGGCCGAGCACGCCTTGTCTGGATCGATGGCGGCACCAGCCGTGGCAATCCGTGCCGGGCTCAAGCTTACCACGGCTTCATCGGCCGCGAAGGCGCGGTCGTGTCCTCGATCATCGCGTTCATGAGGAACGTGCGCTGAACGCTCTGGCCGCATCCTGTCCGGCGCTTGTCCTGATCGGTGGTGCGACGATGGCGGATGATGACCGCCCCGAAGGAAGCAGCACCAGATGACCAGCCGCGCCCTCCGCCTCGCAGTCCTCGGCAGCACCGTCATGCTGGCATCGGTGCCCGTCCCGGCCCTCGCGCAGGGCGAGGCCACCGGCGTGCGGACATTTGGCCACTGGGTGGCCGGATGTGACAGCAGGGCGGAGTGCACGGCCATCGGCTTTTCAGGGCCGGCCCCGGCGTCCGAAAGCCGGAATCCGGGCCTCAGCCTGCGGATCAGTGTCGACAACACCTCGCTCACCGGCTTCGCCCTTGAGATCGTGCCCTTGCCGGGTTTGCCCGCAAACACCCCGGCGATCAGGGTCGGCCCGGATGGCGCAGACGAAGCCGACCGCATGGCCATCACCAGCCAGCGCCGTGCCTTGCAGGACCAGCAGGCCTGGCGCTGGCTCGAGGCTCTGGGTCGGGGCACGTCGATCATCGGCCTCTCTGCTGAGGACTCGCCCGTCGTGACGATCGATGCAGCCGGGTTCCGCGACGCCTGGATCGCGCTGGCTGAGGCGCGTGGCGATCTGATGCGGCAGGCCATGCCGTCAACTGCCGGGCCTTCGCCCGGCGGACAAAGGCCCGCGCAGGAGCCGAACAAGCGGGTGTTTCCCGCCCATGAGGTGGTTTCGCCCAGGCTGCCCGCCATTCCTCTGCTGCACACCACCTGTCCGGCTGGCCACCGCTCCGCTGGCTACCGGCAGTTCATGTTGCCGGGCACGAACAATCCGCCGCAGGCGGCCGTTCTGTGGGCGCTGACCTGCGTCGGGCCGCAGGGGCGAACGACGCACTGGCACCAATCCGCCTCGCCCCTGGCGATGGCGCTGCCTCTCACACTGCCGGACAGCCATGGCGGCAAGGTCGAAGCCGGCCAGGCCGGTTTCGCCGACAGCGTGTTCGATTTCGATTTCGGCATCCTGCGCGCCCGGACCGGACCGGCTGACCGCGAGGATTGCGGCGTGCAGCTTGCCTGGGGCTGGGATGGCACAGGCTGGTTCCTGCTGGAGCGCCGAGAGATGCCCGCCTGCAATGGGCTGATGCCGCCGGACTGGATCAGGACCTATGTGTCGCCATAGGTCAGCGCCAGGGCCTCATGGACGGAGGCCCGCACCAGCGCCGGGGCCGACGCGGGCGCCAGGCTGGTGACGACCCTGCGCCGGCGGATGATCCGCTGCCGGTAGCCGTCATGGATGAACTGGTAGCCGCGCGTGTCGCGGATCGCCTGTGCCCCTTGCGGCACCTGCATCGAGCAGAAGCCAGACCGCAGTTCGCCCGGCCCGAACTCGGATGTTGCGCCCCGGATCGGCACCCAGCCGAGGCAGGGAAAGATCTCGCCGTCATGGTCCGGCCCCGGCGACGGCACCAGGCAGGCGGGGTCGTCGTGCATCCAGCATGATTCCTGCTGGCGATAGCCGAGGCCATCCAGCGCCGCTGTCGGGGCAGCCGGTGTGGCCGTGATGATGAAGCGCAGTTCGTTGATGGTCGTGATCCGATGGGCCTGACCATCGAGATTGAGGTCATAGCCCCATGCGCCCGAACGCTGATCGTCGATCCAGCTGGCCAGATCCTTTTCGCCGTCCAGCGACACCACGAAGGCCATGTACAATGCTGCGGCATCGAGCCGGACATGGCGTTGCTCGCCGGCGGCTTGTGCGAACGGACCCCGGGCAGCCTCTGCTGGTGTCAGGGGCCTGAAGCCTGCCCAGCGCAAGGCCTCGCCCACGCTGCCGGTTACCACTGTCATGGCATGCTGTTCCGCTGCCCACCCCGGCCAATCCGGCGGCCGAAAAGGGCCAGCATGGCGGCCAGGGCAAGGCAAAGGGCGATCCAGGCATAGGCGCTGGCGCCATCGAAGGCTTTCACCTCCGCGAACAGCTTCGGTGCCGAGCGGTTGAACGGGCTGTTGACCACGACCAGCACGTCGCCGACGTTTGTGCCGGCAAAGATCTCCTCGCTGACCCAGATCACGCCCGTGTAATCCACGGCTGCCAGCGGACTGGTCGCGCGCGGCGGCACGGCGGGGAGGGCGGCCTCGTCGCCCTTCAGCGCATGCTCGGCGTAGCTCACAGGCGAGTTGCGTTCAAACCAAAGGCTCAGCACAGGGATCGGCGACGATGTCGTGCGCGACCTCGAACTTGATGGCCTGATGCCGCTCTGTTCGGTGCGGACAATCCTGTCCTCCCTCTTGTTTGTAACGAGTGCCCGCGAGACTGCGCCTTTTGTCCTCAGCGTGTGCATCTCGCCCGAGATCTCCTGCATGCGCATGAAAATCGCGAACGCTCCAATGAGTGCCAGCAGGGCGCACATATAGACGGCGATTGCCGCAAAGGGCCGGGCCTGGGCGTTCAGCGTCATGGTTTCGGGTGCTCCCCTCGTGGCGGCAAGGTGCCCGCACGGCAGGGCATCGAGCCGGGCCGGCGTTGCCCTGTTCGCCTGGGAGATGTGGCCGCCCGCCGGCCGGGGGTCTGTGCCGCAGCGCACATGGCAGGCCGGCATGCGCCTATCCGGCCGCCTGCATCTTCTGGCTGATCCGGCTCCGGATGGCCTCGGGATCAGGCAGGATCAGGGCACCGCGCGTCTTCACCAGCAGGCCGTCCCGTTCCATCGCGATGAGTTCGCGCGTGACCTGCTCGCGCCGGCAACCAAGACGGGCGGCCAGCACATGGTGGTAAGGTGGAGGCGAAACGACGCGCGCCGGCGCAGACTGGGCGCGCGGCGCAGACAGCCTGAGCAGTTCGGCATAGAGGTTGTGCCGGATATCGAGCGCGGTGTGCTCAAGCAGCCGCACATTGAGTTCCCTGATGCGCCGCGACAGCCGCTGCATCATCTTGCCGGACAGGGTCGGCGAGGCTGCCAGCATCTCCCGGAACAGGGCCGCCCCGACGATGCAGATCACCACATTGGTCAGCGCGGTGACGCTGGCGGAGCGCGGCTCGCCGTCGATTGCGGAAAGCTCTCCGAAAAGATCGCCCTCACTGAGGTCAGCCAGAATCAGTTCCTTGCCGCCTGTGGTCCGGACCTCGATCCGGACATCGCCCGAGACGAGGAAATACACGTCGCTTGTCGAATCGTCGAAACCGACGACAGCTTGCCCTTCATCGATCTTCTTCCAGACGCAACGCCGCTCGAAGCGCGCGGGATCGAGATCGGCCACGCCCTTGAAGAAGGCGATCTGCGCCAGTGATTGCATGCGTCCCCCATCGTCCGGCGCGGATCAGGTTAAGCAGGATTCCGGCCCTGAGTCACCGCCCGGAGTACCTCGTCGGAGACATGCACTCTGGACTCTTGGGCCAAGCCGATGCCAGATCGGGACGTTGATGACAGGACGAGGTCGATCTTGAGGCGCAAGCTCACCGCCATCATGGCAGCCGATGTGGCCGAGTTCACCCGCATCACCGCCGAGGATGAGGAGGAGACGCTGGCGCGGCTCGCATCCTATCGGCAGGTCATCGATGATGTCGTCAGCCGGGCCGGTGGCCGCGTGTTCAATTCCGGCGGCGACAGCGTGATGTGCGAGTTCCCGAGCGTGGTCGAGGCCACGCGCTGCGCCATCGACATCCAGGAAATCCTGCGCACCCGGAACCTCGCCTATGCGCCGGGCCGCCAGATGCATTTCCGGATCGGCATTTCCATCGGGGACGTCGTCGAGCGCGATGGCGACCTGCTCGGCGACGGTGTCAACGTCGCCGCGCGCTTGCAGTCCCTGGCCGAGCCTGGCTCGATCTGCGTGTCGCGCAACGTCCAGGAGGCGGTCTCCAACAAGATTTCGCTGCCCTTCCGCGATCTGGGCTTCCGCGAGGTCAAGAACCTGCCGCATCCGGTCCATGTTTTCCAGATCGATATGCTCGATGCAAAGTCAGGCCTGACAGATGCCGCAACCGCATCTGTGTCGCCATCCGCGCAGGCTGCGACGGCGGACCGCCGGCTCGCGCATCATCTGCCGCTCGCCCCTCTGCTGTGGCTGGTCTGCGGCGTGATGCTCACGGCTGGCGGCGCAGGCCTGCTCTGGACCGGGTGGCAGGATCGCGCCCGGACCCCTCCCGTCGCCAGCCCAATCATCCAGCCGCCAGCCCAGGCGGAGCGTCCGGCTGCGCCCGGCGCGAGCATTGTGGTGACCGAGAATCTCACGCCGGCCGAGGCTTTCGAGAAACTGGCGAAATCCGGCGGCCTGGTGAAGGATGCCGCCAGCCCGGCGGAACTCTACCACAATGCCCGCCTGTTCGAGGCGCGCGGCGAGAGCGCCAATGCCCGGCGCGACTATCTCGCCTTTGCGGCGCTTGGCACGGGCTACATCGACCCGCTGCTGCGGCTGGCGGCCCTGATCCGTGCGCAGGATGGCCGCGCCGGCGCACGCGAGATCATGGCCGGGTTCGCCAGCGGCCAGAAGCAGGACGGCGTCCTGGCGGCGCGTCTCGTCCACATCCTGCAATTTGACGGAGCGGAACGGACGAGCCGGCTCTCGGCCTTCGCTGCCGCCAGCCCCGGCTTTGCGCCCGCCCAGCATTTCCTCGCCGTTGATCTCGGCGACGATCGGCAGAGCACGCAGACAATCGACGAGAAGCGCCGCGAGCAGGCGGCCCTGTCGCGTTTCCTCGATGCAGAGCGTGAGGGCAGGCTGGTTCCGCATGTGCTCGACCAGAGCATCCTCGCCGGGTGGCTGGAGCGCGCGCAGAAGCGGGACGAGGAGTTGAAGGCCTTCTTCGCCGAGGGGCGTGACCGCATCTCGCTGCAGTTGCAGCGGGTCAATGCCGGATGGCTCGGCTCGGTCAGCCTGCCGGAAGCCTCGATCCGGCTCGAATACCGCAGTGGCGGCGGCGATTTCCAGACGACCGGACTGTTGCAGGTCCTCGATCCGCGCACCGGCAGGGCCATGCCGAAGCCCGGTCTCGGATTGCCGCCCGACCAGCGGGCAACGACCATCTCCCTGCGCTACGTTGATGCCATGGGGGTGACATCGGCGGTGACCGATGTCGCCTTCGATCCGGCAACAGCCGCGTTCCTCGGCATGCGGCAGCAACTTGAGCAGAACGCGGGGTCATGGCTTGCTTTCGGCGATGGGCAGAACCGCCATCATCTCTATCTGACGCAGCTGCTCAGCTATCGCTGCGCCATCGAGAGGGTCGAGATCGGCTTCAATGGCGAGGTGCCAAGGCAGGTGATCGCCCTTCCGCCCTGCGATCCGGCAAACCCGCTGTCCATCCCTGCCACCGCGCGGACCTTCATCCCGGTGACGGCCGATACCGCCAGCACCACGATCCGCCTCACCTTCGTTGGCGGCGAGACCTCGGACATCAGGACCTATCCGCGCCCGAAGTGATCCATGGGCACGGTTGTGCCCTTGCGCGCCCGATTGCCCGCCCATTCCCCGATCAGCCTTCCATCCAGCCTGTTGAGCGACAGCACAGGCAGGCTTGTGCGCTAGCGCACAGTCTCCGAGGGCCAATCACCCCAGAAAACGCCTGAAGCCGTCAGGAGCCCACACGGCTTGGCGATCGCGAAGTCAACAGACCCGCGGTGCGCCGGGCCAGCAGGCTCATCATTCAGGACATCAGGGAACGATCATGAACGCCATCATCGGAATCGCCAGGAACTCGCTCATTGTGCTGATCGCTGCCGGCGCCATCGTCATCGGCTTGGGGATGCTCGGTTACAGCGTGCTGACGGGGCCACCCAGCCGGTCCAGCCTTCAGACCGTGGAAGGCACCATCACCGAAGCATCCCGCGTAACCCGAACGAGCCGGCGCTCCGGGTCCACCAACGCGTATTACGAAATGACCCTGAAACGGACGGGCGGCGCGTCTGACATGAAGCTGCGGGTTCCGTCGATCGAGATGGCCGAGCCCGACGTCCGCGCGCTGATCGGTCGCCCCGTAAGGGCGGAACTGGACTCCGAGAGCGACGTCTACGTGCTGCGCACCGGCGACCGTGAGGTGCTCACCTTCGAGAACAGCATGGAGCGCCGCAAGCTCAATTTCCGCCAGTACTACGTCGATGGCATCGCCTTGCTGACCGGTGGCAGCGTGCTGCTGGTCATCGGCTTTGCCCTCGGCTTCTGGAAGCGCCGCAAGGCCGCTGCCGCCGGCAATCGACCGGCACAGTCATGATGGGTGGTCTTCGCCGCATGAAGCCGGGCCAGCAGGGACTTGCGGGCGCGGCTGGCGGCATGATGCTCGCCGTGCTCGGCACGATGCCATCGGCGGCCAGGAATGGCCCACCGCCGAAGCTGTTCCAGCGCGGGGAGTGGACGGCCTTCTGCGACAATTCCGGGGGATGTGGCCTTGCCAATGCCGCCCACAGGCCATCGCTCCGCGAGCGGGCCGTCCGGACGGGAAGCGCATCGACGGCATCATCCGGGACAGCCTCGTCGTGGGTCTGCCTCTGGCTGGGGTCCACGAGTGGTGCAGATGCGTCCCTGTCGCTGCTGCCCGAAGATGAGCCGGCCCCGATCACCGGCACGCACCGTCGCGAACTGTTCATCCAGCCCGTGAAGGGCCTTTCCGAAGAGCCCGTTGGCCGCGCCATGGTCGCACGCCACGATGGGCTTGAACGCTACACGCTGGGTGCGGAAAACCTGCCATCTCTCACCGAGGCCCTCCGCACGGCCGATGTGGCCCTGCTGCGCGAGACGTCCGACGGACCTGTCGTCGCCCGCATCCCGCTGGACGGATTTCGCGCCACCCTGGGCTATGCACAGGCTTTTCGAACGGACCGCCGGCCCTTGCCAGTCGTCACGCCGAAGCCGTTCCGGCATGCGGGGCAGGGCACGGCTGCCGAGACCGAGCAACTCCGTCGTGAGCATTGCAGCGAGGGGCATCATCGCGCCCCGCCCATCGCGCGTTATGCCCTGGCACCGGGCCGGCAGCTTCTCGTCATGCATTGCCGGCTCTCCGGCTACAATGGGCTTGCGCTGGCGCTGACGGCCGGCCGGGATCGCAAGGCACGCCCGCTGATCCTGACCTCGGTGGTCGATCATGAAGGGGTAGGGCCGGACTTCAGCAACCTGCTGGTCCAGCCCGAGCTTGGCCTGATCGAGGAGTATCACAAGACGCGCGGGGCCGGCGATTGCGGCAAGCGGCGGCGTTGGGCCTGGAATGGCCGGCGCTTCGAACTCCATTCCGAAGAGATCATGCCGGCCTGTTTCGGCGCAGGCCATTTCCAATGGCTGCGCATGCACGCATCCGCCCCGCCAACGCCCACCGGACAGCAGAGGCCGCCATGCTGAACACACCACGCCCCATGCAGCGCCGCGCCTGCATCGCCCCATGGCCGCCGCGCCGCAGTGCCCGGCAGCCCATGCGGCTTGCGCTGGCAACTGGCATGGTCTGGGTCGGGCTGATGCCGGCGACGGCCCTCACGCTCGACGAGATCGGCGAGTGGGTCGTGGCCTGCGACAATGCCGCGACCTGCTCGCTTGTGAATGCCGCCCGGCAGACCCAGCTTCGGCTGGCGCAACCGTCACCGTTCGGCATGTCGCGCATCTGCATCCATCGCCGTGCGGGGCCTGATGCGGCTGCGCAGGTCTTCATCACGCTGCGCAAGCTCGCGCCGAAAGATCTGTCAGCCCCTCGCGCGCCGAAACTGATCCGTGTGGTGGGAGCCCGGAGCGCGCCCGCCGACATCGCGATGGATCATCGCGGCGCTGAACACTGGCAGGTTCCGGCCGAGGCGGCACCGGGCTTGCTCGCCGCCATCGGGGATGGCGGGCAACTCCATGTCGTGGCATCCGACGGCACGGTGATCGAGCGGTTGTCGGTCGAGGGCATCGACCGCGCGCTGGCCACGACCGACAAGGTGCAGGGGCGCAGCAGCACCGTGACAGCCCTGCGTGAGGCCGGTGATGCTCCGGCTTCACGCGTCCCCGCGCCGGTGCCGCCTCCCGCGCTGGTCACCGCGCCGCTTGCCCGGCTGATGCCCGCGCCCGCTCCGTCGCCGGCGGCCGTGCGGCTGCGGCAGGAAGCCTGCGGCGCGCCGGGTTTCGACCAGACGACGGGTTTCCGTCTCCTTGGCGACCAGCGCCGTGCCGACCGCATCCTGTGGGTGTCCCCTTGCGAGTCGCGACAAGGCCTGCGTCAGGCCCTTTTCGTGATCGAAAACGCCGATGGCACCGCTGAACCGGTCGCTTTTCCGGGCTCTGACCCCGAGCGCCCGACGGGCCGGCAAGGCCTCGTGGCCATCACCAATGTCGATGACGCGCGGGGGCTGGTGCAGGAACTGTGGCGGGAGCCGGTGGCTTCTGCAGCCGGCAAGTCCTGTTTCATCCAGCGGCTCTGGGGCTGGAACGGTCGGGCCTTCGAGCTGGCTGAAGAGCGCCGGAGCCTGACCTGTGCCGGCATTGTCTCGGGCCACTGGCCGACGACCCATAGCCGATCCCTGATCACGCCCGCACCGTCCGGCCATGCCGCGTCGGCGCCGTCGTTTCGTCCACCCTGTTGAGGTGCCGGTCCATGACACCGCCTTCCGTGAGAACATATCCCCGTGCATCCATCTCGGTGATCCTGGCCATCCTGCTTCTGCTCGGCGGGGCCGCCTCCGCCATCGCGCAGCAGCGCGACGAGGACGAAGCCGGATGGGTGGGCTTCGTCGAGGGCCTCGAAACCTGCCTGGCCGACAAGCAGCCGCTGCTGACGCGCGGCTACGAGTGCATCGGCATCTTCAGCCGGGCCTGCCTGAAGCATGCCGAGAACCAGACCACGATCGGCATGGAACGCTGCTATCTCGACGAGTATCGTGCCTGGGACGTGATGCTGAACCGCTACTTCCGGGAACGCCCCAAGGGTGCCAACGGTGCCGAATTGCAGCAGGTCCAGCGCCTCTGGATCACCTATCGCGACCGCAAGTGCGCTTACTTCCGCTCCCATTATGCCGGCGGCTCGATGGCACGCTGGCTCGGCGCGCAGTGCATGGCCGACACGACCGCCCGCCGCACCATCGAACTGCGCTTTTTCTGGCAGGACCGGTGAGCTTGGCCATGCGTCCTGTCTTTCTCCTTGCCGGAAAGGTCCGGGCATGAGCGGCAACGAACCTGACCGGACCAGGAGCAGCTTTATCGACGTCGTCGCGCTGCATGGCGGTGACGAAAGCTTGGTCTTCGTCGACATGATGCTGACCATGTACAGCCTCTGGGCCGGCAGCCAGGGCTTGCCCTTCAAGGTCATCGAACCGAAGCGCACCGCCATCGGCAGGTCGGCGGGCCGTGCCCGGCTGCGGATCGATGGCGTCGATCCGGCATGGCTGGGCGAGCGCGAGAACGGCGTCCACAGCATAATCAGGATACCGGAGGGCGAGACCCGGCGTCACATGTCGTTCGTCGGCATCCGCGTGTCTCGTGCTGCCAATGCTCCGCTTCCGACGGCGCAGGATGACTGGGGCGAGCAGATCCGGTCCCTGGTCACAGCCCCCTACCAGAGCCTGACAAACCGCCTGACCGGCTTCGTCTGCCATGACACGGCCGAGGTCCTTGCCGGCGATCTGGACAGGTTCTGGCAGGAAAGGGCGTGATGCGTGCCATTTGGCCCGCAACGATCCGATTTCGCTCGACCCGGCAGCAGGAAATCCGGGGGTATTGAATTTACCCCGTTGAAAGCCGAACGGTTGTAGGCTGTTCTTATGGTCCCATCCTTGACTGGCTCAGAGGCAGACAAAAGGCGTGCGAAGCGGCATCAGGTCCGCGTCGCCGGGCGCTATCTGCTGGCCGATCGCACCGAATGGGATTGCCAGACCGTCGACATGTCGCCGACCGGCGTGCTGCTGCGCGGGCTGGCGCGGCCCTATCATGGCCAGATCGTGGTGGTTTATCTGGACGGGCTCGGCCGCATCGAGGGCACGGTGGTCCGGCTCAAGGTCGATGAGTTCGCGCTGCGCATCCAGGCCACCGACCGCAAGCGCGAACAGCTCGCCGCCTGGCTTGAAGGGCTGGCGAATGGTGAAGGCGCGCCGCGCCGCATTGATCCCGCCGTGCTGGAGAGGGCTGCCGAACAGGCTGCTGAACGGGCCCGGATGCAGGCTCAGGCCCCGCCGGTGGCCCCCACCCCCAGTCAACCCACTGTTCATCCCGCCACTGGCTACCGGATCTACCTGGATACGATTTTGGGCTAGATCAAGCTGTATTCGAGCGGAGCCGTTTGAGTACATGCAATTTGATCGATAACAAAAATTTAGATTATTATTGCAGCAAGAAATTGTTGTTAATTCTTTGCAGTATGCTTTGAAATGTCGCATTTGGAAATGGCATGTCACATCACCGATGTGCGAACCCGTTCCATGCCGGCAAGAGTAATGCATGGCTCTGGTGTGTCTGGATTGGTGCGCTGCGCGCCCGCCAGGTCTCACGCCTTTTGCCTGCCCCTGACGATTCGCACTGAAACCGGAGCTGACATGACAGACCCGATTGCCAAGGTTGCCCTCATCACCGGTGCCGCGCGCGGGATCGGCCTCGCCGCATCCAGGCGCTTCCTGGCAGAGGGCTGGCATGTGGCGATGCTCGATGTGGAGCGCGAGACGCTTGCCAGTGCCATCACGGGGCTGGACGCTACCGGACGCACGCTGGCCCTGCCGTGCGATCTATCGGAGCCTGCCCAGATCACGGCGTCCTTCGCGGCGCTGACGGCGCGTTTTGGCAGGCTGGACGCGCTGGTCAACAATGCTGGTATCGCGGTGTTCAAGCCCATCCTGAACACCACACTGGAAGACTGGAACCGGGTGATGGCCGTCAACCTGACTGCACCCTTCCTGTGCACGCAGGCGGCGGCCGCGCTGATGCGCGAGACGGGCGGCGGCGCGGTGGTCAACATCACCTCGATTTCCGGGCTCCGGGCCTCGACCCTGAGAGTCGCCTACGGAGTCAGCAAGGCGGCGCTGAAGCATCTCACCTTGCAGCAGTCGGTCGAGCTGGCTTCCCTTGGCATTCGGGTCAATTCGGTGGCTCCCGGCCCGGTCGACACGGCCATGGCCAAGGCTGTCCACAGCCCGGCGATCCGCGCCGATTATCACGATGCCATTCCGCTCAACCGCTATGGGCTGGAGGAAGAGCTGGCGAACGCCATCTTCTTCCTGTGCAGCGATCAGGCGAGCTACATCACCGGCCAGAACCTGGCGGTGGATGGCGGCTTCCAGGCCGCCGGCATCGGCCTGCCGACCTTGCGGCGCGAGCAGAACGGCAGCTGAGCCAGCCCGCCACACCACGGGGCAGGGTGCGCATCCAACCGGATTGCCAAGCGAAAGACCGCGTGCAACTGATGGCGTGCTTTCGGTGTCCATGGAGACATGGGTGAAACGGGAACGCGGTGCGGATGATCCATCATCCCAAGCCGCGGCTGCCCCCGCAACTGTAAGCGGTGAGCTGGTTTCCAACACGCCACTGGTCGATCAGACCGGGAAGGCTGAAACCGGCGATGAACCGCGAGCCAGGAGACCGGCCGAGAGCATGTGCAACCTCTGAACTCTGGCGGTGGGCCAGGGAAGGAAACCCATGTTCAGGTCTCCCCGACGGGCGCTCATAGCGTCCGCAAGCCTTCTCGTATTCTCCACGACAACCGCATCGGCACAGTCGCCCGGGTCATCGCCGCCCGGAACATCCGGCGCGATCCCTCTGGACGTGACGATCACGGCGAACCGCGTGCCGACCAGCATCCAGCGCACCGGCAGCGCCATCACCATCGTCTCGGGCGAGGAGATCGCCCGGACCCATCCGGGCTCACTGGCCGATGCGCTGCGGACCGTTCCCGGCCTCGACCTGTCGGAAGGCGGCGGTCCCGGCTCCACCACCACGATCCGGCTGCGCGGCGCCAATTCGGGGCAGACCCTCGTCATGATCGACGGCGTCCGCGTCAACGATCCCAGCGGCCCGAGCGGCGAGTTCGACGCGTCCTTGCTGGCACCGGCCCTGATCGAGCGCATCGAGGTGCTGCGCGGTCCGCAAAGCGCCCTCTATGGCTCCGATGCCATCGGCGGTGTGGTCAACATCATCACCCGCAAGGGCAGGGGCCAGCCGCGCTTCAGCGCCGGCATCGAAGCCGGCAGCTATGGCATGCTTCAGGGCACAGCCTCGGTCTCGGGGTCGAGTGGGCCGTGGACCTACGCCTTTTCGGGCTCGGCGACCCGCAATGACGGCTTTTCCAGCCTTGGCTACCGCATCGGCAGCTTCGAAAGCCGGTTCGGCAAGCTCGAAGCCGACGGCTTCAGCCGCTTCGGCGGTTTCGGGCGGGTGGGCTTCGATCCCGGCAACGGCTTCCGCTTCGATGTCAGCGCGCTGGTTGTCGACACGAAGAAGAAGATCGACGACCCCTTCATCGCCCTGCCCGACAGCCGCACCGCCTTCACCCGCAACCGGCTCTCGCAGGTCGCGGTCACGGCTGAACTCGACACGTTCGAGCGGGCTCTGGTCCACAAGTTGCAGGTCTTCGCCAACCAGACCCGCCGCTTCACTCTGGATGGCGCCGACCTGCGCTATCGCTATGTCGGCGGCCGCACGGGCGGCGAGTATCAGGGCAAGCTGGCGCTCGGCGCCTTTGGCACGCTGATCGCCGGCGCGCGCATCGAACGCGAGACCCTGGCCAGCAGCGAGCCGGACTATTCCAATTTTCCGCTGATCGGCACGGCGCGCGATGCCTATGCCCAGACCACGCAGTCGCTGTTCGGTCTCTGGCAAGGCCAGATCGGGGAGCGGCTGGCCGTGTCCCTCGGCGGACGGCGCGACCAGATCGTCGGCGCGGATCCGTTCTACACATGGCGCGCCACAGCCGCCTACCTGATCCCGGAAACCGGCACCAAGCTCAGGGCCAGCGTCGGAACCGGGGCCAAGGCACCGACGCTGTATCAGCGCTTCTCGGAATATGGCACGCCCGGCCTCAGCCCCGAGCGCAGCTACGGCTATGATGCCGGCATCGACCAGACCCTGTTCGATGGCCGCCTCAAGCTCTCAGTGACCGCATTCTCCAACCGCATCCGCAACCTGATCGACTTCGATTTCGGTCCGGGCTGCCCGCCGGCCCAGCAGTTCCTCGGCTGTTATGTCAACGTGGCCCAAGCCAAGTCCGAGGGCATCGAGGCCAGCGCCCGCGCTATCCTGATCGACGGACTCCTGTCGGCGACCGGCACCTACACGCACATGCGGGCGCGCGATCTGCAGACCGGCCTGGCGCTGGCCCGCCGCCCTGCCCATACCGGGCGTCTCGCCTTTCAGATCACGCCTCTGGCCGGCTGGGTGGTTGAACCCTCGCTGGTCATGCTCTCGGAGCGCTTCTCCACGACCAACGAACGCCAGCGGCTCGCGCCTTATGCGCGCCTTGACCTGTTCACCTCCTATCAGGTCAATGACACGGTACAGATCCATGCCCGCATCGAGAACATCACCGATGCGCGCTATCAGGAAGTGCGCAACTTCGGCACCACGGGTCGCGCCTTCTATGCGGGCCTGACCGCCACGTGGTGAGCCTGGCCACAATGCCTCCGCGATCATGCCCGGAGTTCGTTCTCCCGGGCTGATCCGGTGCACGGAACGCAGTTGCAGAAGCCGGCGTGCGGATGCTTCCGCAAGCCGGTTTTTTTTGAAATGGATTGGCGCAGCTCTTGCTTATTTGACGAAGGCACAATGTTATATGCCGTGACAGGGCGGCAAGAGCCGTCAACAGGGGAAGAAATCCATGCGTCCAGCCATCTCGATGTTCACCGGTGCCGCCATTCTGGCCGCCGCTTTCGTCGGCCTTCCGGCCACAGCAAACGCGCAGGCGCCGGTGAAGCTCAGGATCATGGGCATGCCCCTTGCGACCGGCAACATCCAGAAGAACCGCGAGCAACCGTTCTTCGAGAACATGTCCGCCCGTGTCGGCTTCCCCGTCGAGGCTGACTACAAGGTGCTCGATGCCACCGGCATCAAGGAGTTCGAGCAGCTTCGCGTGGCCCGTTCCGGCCTCTTCGACATCATCGGGCTTCGGCTTGCCCAGGTCTCGCGCGATGAGCCGATCATCCTCGGGCTCGACCTTGTTGGCCTCAACCCCGACTACGACACAGCCAAGAAGGTCGTGGACGCCTTCCAGGGCCCGGTCGGCGAGCGGCTGGAAAAGCAGTTCAACACCAAGCTTCTCGGTGTCTGGCCATTCGGCCCGCAGCTGATCTTCTGCAAGCCGGCGATCAAGAGCCTCGCCGACCTCAAGGGCCTCAAGGTCCGCATTCTCGATGGCGTGATGGCGAAGTTCATGGAACGGGTCGGTGCGACGCCGGTCACCATGGCCTTCGGCGAAGTGGCGCAGGGCCTGTCGCTCGGCACCATCGATTGCGCCGTGACCGGCCCCAGCTCTGCCAACTCCGCCGGCTGGCCTGAATCGGTGACCCATGTCTATCCGCTGGCCCTGCAGGTCGCGGTGCAAGGCTACGGCATCAGCCTTCCGGCCTGGAACCGCCTCACCCCCGACCAGCAGACCAAGCTCAAGGCCGGCATCGAGACTCTGACAGCCGACATCTGGGGCTATTCCAAGGAATTGTGGGACGATGCGATGCGCTGCAATGCCGGGCAGGATCCCTGCACCACCGGTCGCAAGTACAAGCTGACCACGGTGCAGGTGCAGCCGCAGGATCTGGCGCTGGTGCAGGGTGCCGTGCGCGAAATCTCGTTCCCGGCCTGGTCGGAAGCCTGCGACAAGGTCAATCCTGGCTGCTCGGACGCCTGGAAGAAAACCGTCGGCCCGATCATCGGCCTGAAGTGAGATCGTCGATCATTCTGGCCTTGCCGCGCGGGCTTTCCGCCCGCGTGGCTCGCACCACCTCCGGATTGTGCCTTTGAACCGCCTCGAGAACATCGCTGCCGCGATTTTCGGCATGACCTTCCTTCTGCTCGCACTGCTGGTGGCGCTGGAAACCGTGATGCGCAAGGTGTTCAACACCTCGCTTCAGGGCGTGGACGAACTGGGTGGCTACATTCTCGCCTCGTCCGCGGCGCTGGCCATGGCGGTTGCGCTCGTCTCGCGTGCCCATATCCGCATCGATCTGCTGCATGATTTCGCACCGCGCTGGTTGCGCATCGGGCTCAACATCCTGGCGATGGCAGCACTGTTGGCCTGCGCCATCATGCTCGCGCGCATGGCCTGGATCGCGCTTGACGAGTCGATCCTGTTCACCGCCACGGCGCAGACCCCATGGGCGACGCCCTTGCGCTATCCGCAGAGTGCATGGTTCATGGCGCTTGGGCTGTTTGTCGCCGTCTCGGTGTTCCAGCTGGTCAGGATCCTCCTGCTCGCCCTGCGCGGCGACTGGTCCGGCATTGACCGCGTCTATGGTCCGCGCGGTGCCAAGGAGGAACTGGACGAGGAAATCGAGAGCCTGAAGCAGCGCAGCGGCGCAGACGAGATGCCGCCCGACGATACACGCCGCGCCGGAGGTGCCTCATGAGCATGATTGCTGTCGGCATTACCGGATTTGCCGCCATGCTCGGGCTGATGCTGATCGGCATGCCGATCGGGGCCGTGATGCTGCTCGTGGGCCTCACGGGGGGCATGATGGCCTTCGGGCAGGCTTTCCTGACCTCGTCCGCCTCGGTGATCTGGGGCGTGATGAGCGAGAACACGCTGACCTCGATCCCGCTTTTCGTGTTGCTGGGCGAACTTCTGCTGCGCAGCGGCATGGCCGACCGCATGTATGTGGCCTTCGCCGCCTGGCTTGGCCGTCTGCCCGGCGGGCTGCTGCACACCAACATCGGCTGCTGCGCGCTGTTTGCCGCCACATCGGGCTCGTCCGTCGCCACTGCCGCCACGATCGGCACCGTCGCGCTGCCCTCGCTGCAACGCCATGGCTATCCGATGCGCGACTCGCTCGGATCGCTCGCCGCCGGCGGCACGCTCGGCATCATGATTCCGCCGAGCATCAACTTCATTATCTACGGCTCGATGACCAACACCTCGGTCGGCAAGCTGTTCCTCGCCGGCGTCATCCCAGGCCTCGCGTTGGCCGGGCTTTTCATGGTCTTCATCTATCTGTCACACCGCTTTCGCGGGCTCAAGGTCGAGCCGATCATCGTGCCGCGCGCCGAGCGCATCCGGCTGCTGCGCAATCTTGTCGAGCCGCTCACCGTCTTCGGCGTGGTCATGGGCTCGCTCTATCTCGGCATTGCCACGGCGACCGAGTCCGCCGCGCTCGGACTGGTCACGGTGCTGGCCTTCATCGTGGCGCAGCGCAAGCTGAGCTGGAGCCTGCTCCAGACCTGCTTCCTGGCCAGCGCCCGCACCACCGGGATGATCCTGCTGATCGTGGCGGGGGCCTTCGTGCTCAACCTGGCTTTGAGCCTGACCGGCATCGGCGAAGCCATGACCAAGTGGGTCACGGGCTTCGGCCTTGGCCGCGTCGCCATCCTGCTGTGCCTGATCCTGTTCTATCTTGTCCTCGGCATGTTCATGGACACGCTGTCGATGATGGTTGCCACCATCCCGCTGGCTTTCCCCATTGTCAGCGCCGTCGGCGTCGATCCGATCTGGTTCGGGGTCTTCATCGTGCTGATGTGCGAGCTTGGCCTGATCACCCCGCCGGTGGGCATGAACCTGTTCGTCGTGCAGGGCATCCGGCCCGACAAGGGGCCGGTCTCCGATGTCATCCAGGGGGCCATTCCCTATGCGGTGATCATGATCCTGTTCGCGGTCACCCTGATCGCCTTCCCCGCCATCGCCACCTGGCTGCCGGAACTGATGCGGGGCTGACGGGCGCCTGCCGGCAAACGGCGCTGGCGTCGGTCATGCTGCCAGGTCGAGCGCCATCTGCGTCGCGCCTTCCAGCCGGGCGATGGCGCCGAGGGCGGCCTTGAGGCTGGCAAGGTCCATGGTCCCGATCGGCAGGTTGACCAGGCTGGTAACCCGCGCCGAAAGCTGGCGATAGGCATCGAGCATCGCCGCGCGCTGTTCCGGCATGGGTGCTGCCGCCGGGTCGGCAATGCCCCAATGCGCACTGAGCGGATGACCGGGCCAGGCAGGGCAGGGCTCTCCCCGTGCCGCATCACAGACAGTGATCACGACATCGAACGGCGCGGTTTTGTCCGCACTGAAGCTGCGCCAGTCCTTCGAGGCCAGCCGTGCGGTGCCGTAGCCCAGTCCGGCCAGCAGACGCAGCGCTTCCGGGTGTGGCGCACCGGCAGGCTGCGAGCCGGCGGAAACGGCCGCGAAGCGGCCTTTGCCCTCGCGGTTGATCAGCGCCTCCGCCATCAGCGAGCGGGCCGAATTGGCGGTGCACAGCACCAGCACCCGGAAGGGCGTCGCGGCGGCCATTGGCTGCCGCACAACGGGCACGACCGAAGTGTGCGGCCCGGCCTGCATCACCGCCTCGTCGCCCAATCCGAGCGCGCCGGAAACCTGCCTTGCCAGCGCAGTACAGGCCGCGGCATCAACTGCGAAGATGATCTGCCGCCCGTCGCGGCGCGAGCGCACCAGCCCGGCGGCTTCCAGAAGGGCCAGATGTGTCGACATGGTGTTGTGCGGAACCGCGACAAGGCGGGCGATGTCGCCTGCCGGCAGTCCAAAAGGCTGATAGCGCGCCAGAAGCCGCATCACCGCCAACCGCGAACCCTGGGCAAGTGCCGCGAGTTGCCCGACCATTCGGGCAGGATCGGGCGGCGTATCCGGCGAGTTCATCGCACTCTCCCCAGTATGGTCAATCCTTGCGACCCCGATCCTGCCCGATCAGGTCGATCCGGGACTGCAACGTCACCTTGTCGAGGTCACGCACGGGCAAGGCCGTGAAGATCGAAATGCGGTTGTTGAGCATCCGGTAAGCGTCGGCGAAAGCAAGGGCGCGCTGCGCGTCG
>JAIYDY010000047.1 GCA_027487245.1 Hyphomicrobiales bacterium | reverse complement strand
GCGCCCTCCGCATGGGGCAGTCGGACCCGATGGATCACTGCGCCATCAACGTCGCGCTCTATGGCAGGGGCGGGCATCACTGGGCCATGACCGAGCGCACCGGACGCGACCTTTCCCGTGACGAAAGCCAGTTCACGCTGGGGCCGAGCAGCCTGACATGGGATGGCACGACGCTTACGATCCGCATCGAGGAGCGCACGGCGCCGCACCGCTTGCGCCTCGCCGGCACCATCCGCCTCACGCCGGAGCTCCTGCCTGAACAGGTCTTCGAGCTCGACGCTGCAGGCCGCCACACATGGCGGCCGATCGCGGCCTCAGCCCGCGTCGAGGTCGATATCGAACAGCCCGGCCAGCGCTGGAGCGGGCATGGCTACATGGACAGCAACCATGGCACGCGCCCGCTGAAGGATGATTTCATCGCATGGGACTGGGCGCGTGGAGCCACCGCCAAAGGCCCGGTGATCCTCTATGATATTGCCCGCCGCGATGGCTCGGCGCTCAACCTCGCGCTGGGGCTCGGGGCCGATGGAATGCTGGAACGCATTGCCGTCCCTGCCATCACCGCCCTGCCGATCACGCCCTGGCGCATGCGCCGTGCCACCCGCTGCGATGCCGGGCAGCGCGCGCGGGTCACTGCAACGCTGGAAGACACGCCGTTCTACGCGCGCTCGGTGGTGACAACCCGCCTCAATGGCGAGCCCGTCACCCTGATGCACGAAAGCGTCGATCTCGACCGGCTGCAGATGCGCTGGTCCGAGGCACTGATGCCGTTCAGGATGCCGAGGCGGGTGTAGGGGGCATACGGAGTGCCGAAAACGCCTTGGCGCCTGCTTCACAATCAGACCATGACGATGTCAGGCATGTTGGAAGGGGCGGTGGTCCGCCCGTCCCACTCCGCCCTGCGGGAGCTTGGTGCCTCAGCTTTCCTGCATCTCGCCTGCTTGCGCCTGCTTGGCGGCGAGGGCGCGTTGCGCCTTCTTGATATCGAGCAACTGGTGCACGCAAATCGCGAATATCGTTCCGAATATCAGAACGAACTCAAGCCCTTTGAACATCCACTCTTCCATCTGAACCTCCTTCAGTTTTGACCGGCCCGTTCGGCGCCAGTGATGGAAAACCTGTCATCCACAGCGTTCTCGCGGGCGAGCACCCGCTCGAACAATTCCACCACTCCGACAGTGCGGCGGCGGAAACCTTTCATCGGCATGAGCAGGGAGAATGGCACCGGCGCGCGGGCGGGCGCACGGCGCGGCTCAGCGGCGACGGCATCGATCAGGAACTGCACTTCGGTGAGTGCGGCATCGCTGACCGGCGCATGCATCAGCCAGCCTGGCGCGCAGGCCTGCGCCACCAGCGCCAGTTTGCGGCCCTTGGAGACAACTGCGCGGCCCGAAATCGAATCATAGCCGCCCGCCGCCACAAGATGGCCGATTTCGGAATAGACCAGGCGCGCAGCATGGATGGCGGCGCGGCAATCGGGCGGCAAGGCGCGGATCCCGGCGCAGGAGCGGCGGTAGAGGCCGTCCGCCACATCCAGCAGGCGGCGCACAACGCGCCCGATGCGCGCATCGAAGACGGGCGCGGCCAGCCAGGCATCTGGGTCGATGCCTTCCTCGATCAGCCAGTTTCGCGGCAGGTAAAGCCGGCCATTGCGGGCATCCTCGCCGACATCGCGGGCGATGTTGGTGAGCTGCATGGCCACGCCCAGATCGCAGGCGCGGGCCAGGGTCTGCGGATCACGCTCGCCCATCAGCAGCGTCATCAGGACGCCGACGGTGGCAGCCACACGGGCGGAATAGGCCAGCACCGACGAAAGGTCATCATAGCGCCGCCCCTCCGCATCCCAGGCGAAGCCGTCGAGCAGCGCATCCATCACAGCACGCGGCAAGGCAAAACGCGCCACCTCAGCCGCAACAGCGCGGTCAACCGCGTGGTCGAAGGGCCGACCTGCATAGATGCGGTCAAGCCGCCGATGCAGCCCGGCCAGCGCGGCGGTGGGATCGCCTGACAGGTCGACTGCATCATCCGCCACGCGGCAGAACGCATAGAGCGCTGTCGCCGGATCACGCACCGATTTCGGCAACAGGAGCGACGCCGCAAAGAACGACTTCGAACCGTTGCGCAGCAACTCGCGGCACTTGTCGAGGTCAGTCACATTGGCTGGTTCAGGCAAAAGCTGATGCATGGGGCACGACCTGATCCAGAATGCGGGCTGAGGTGACAACGCCGGGAAGACCTGCGCCGGGATGGGTGCCGGCACCCACCAGAAACAGGTTCTCGATGTCTTCGGATTTGTTGTGTGGCCGGAAATAGGCGCTTTGCAGCAGGATCGGCTCAAGCCCGAATGCAGCGCCGTGGACCGAGAGCAGATCATCCTGGAAATCATTTGGGGTCATGATCTTCGAGGTGACGATTTCGTCTTCAAGGCCGGGCAGCAGCGTCTCTGACAGGCGCTTCGAGATTGCCAGCCGATAGCTCTCTGCCTTTTGCGACCAGTCGGTCCCACCGAGCAGGTTCGGCACGGGAGCCAGCACGTAAAAGCCGTCGCAGCCCTCCGGTGCCATCGACGGGTCGGTGGCGGTGGGGCGATGCAGATAGAGGCTGAAATCCTCGGCAAGGATCTTGGTGTCGAAGATGTCCTTGAGCAATTCCCTATACCGTGGCCCGAGCACGATGGTGTGGTGCGGCACGTCCTCATAACGGCGCTTGGTGCCGAAATACCAG
>JAIYDY010000038.1 GCA_027487245.1 Hyphomicrobiales bacterium | reverse complement strand
TTGGTGCAGTGAAGCGTGACCGAAAAGCCGTTCGGATATCCGGCATCAGCCAGCAGCTTGCGGGCGGCGGCTGCGTCCGGACGCGGCCACGTGTCGAGTTCCTTGGTGTAGCCGTTGACGAATGGTGTCGCGATCAAGCCGATCGGTGTCGACTGCCCGCGCATCGTGACACGCTGGATCGCCTCGCGGTTGATGATGGTGTTCACCGCCTGGCGCACGCGCGCATCCGCGAACGGATTCTTGCCCTTGACATCGGAGGACCTGAGCTCCGGAAGACCCACGTTCATGCTGAGGAAGATCGTGCGATTCTCCGGCCCCGGATTGACGCGGATGCCATTTGCGGTCTGGAGCCGGGCGATATCCTGCACCGGTACATCCTGCAGGTAGTCGATTTCGCCCGAGAGAAGCGCGGCAACGCGTGTCGCCGCCTCAGGAACCGGGCGATAGACGATTTCGGTGATGCCGTGATTGGCGTTCGCGACGTCCCAATGGTTGGCGTTGACGCGCATTACGGTGCGCACGTCCGGTTCGCGTGTCACAAGAACGAAGGGGCCCGTGCCCATCGCCTGGCGGGTTGCGCCATTCTCGACCTTTTCGCGCAGGTTCTGCGGATCGGCTGCGTTGTTGGCCTCGCTCCACTCCTTGTCCATCATGAATAGGTTGGTGAGATTGCTGACCAGAAGCGGGTTCGGGCTTTTGGTCTTCACGTGAACGGTGAGGTCATCGACCTTGATGATGTCCTCGACCGAGACCAGCAAAGATTTCATGTCTGCGGCGGGCTTCATTGCCCGCTTCATCGAGAAAACGACGTCATCGGCCGTGAAGGCATTGCCGTTGTGGAATTTCACGTTCGGGCGGAGCTTGAACTCCCACACCGTTGGATCATTCGGCAGAACACGCCACGACACAGCCAAAGCGCCGCCAAGCTTGCCGTCGAAACCGCGGATGACCAGCGGCTCGTATAGGTTGTGTGCCAGCCCATGGTTCGTTCCGATGTTGCCGGAGTGCGGATCAAGGGTCGTGGAGTCCTGCGAACGGGCCCAGCGTAGCGTCTTGGCATCGACGGCAACCGTGGTCATGAATGTTGCGGCTATCAATACGCCAGCCGTCGCGAGCATTTTTGAAGATTTGACGTGCTTCATGTTGCTGTTCCAACCTTCTGAAGCCTTCGCGCTGTGCAAAGGCGAGGAAAAATCTGTACCCGCTCACCCCACCTGCGCATCGCAGCGCCGGCTGGGTGAAGGGGTCAGCATAGTCCGGGCGTCCTGCGAACAGCAAGTTCGAGCCTCCACATCAGATCCCTCATGAATGCCGAGGAACTCGGCCAACCGCCGATCGCTCCGTTGGCATCGAGTGTTGCCGCGCTGGGTGGTGTCAACAGGTCACAGGCACGCCAGGACGTGTTCGATTGCATCGAGATGTTCTATAACCCTGCCCGCAAGCACGCGCGGAACGGGATGCTGTCACCCGTCGAGTTCGAACGACAGCACAAAGCGCAATCCGAGGGCAAACTCGGGGCGATTCAAACCGACAAGCCTGAGGATGCCCATGAGCCTTCGTGAAACGGTAGCGGTGCAGGCAGTGACCTGGACCGGCATCAGCGAGCCCAATGACGCGGCAGGTGCCATGGCTGACATGCTCGCCTTCAGCATCAAGGGTTTCGCCGCGTTGCGTGGCGAGCTCGCGTTCGAGGACGAACCATCCAGCTTCGAGGCTGCATTGCAGGAGACCAAGGAGCCGACACGATGAACAAGCCGGTTCAAGGTTCACTTCTGCATCTGTCGCTGACCGAAGCGGCCGCAGCGGTGAAGGATGGATCCATCACGTCGGTGGCTCTGACGACGGCAGCGCTCGAGGCGTTCAGCCGGGTCGACAAGGTGATCAACTCATCGATCTGGCTCGAAGGCGCGGTGGCGCTCGAAGCGGCTGAAGAGCTCGACAAGAAGCGCAAGAGCGGAGCCAAGCTTGGCCCGCTGCATGGCATCCCGCTGGCTCACAAGGATATGTACTACAAGGCCGGCAAGCTCTCGACCTGTGGCTCCAGCATCCGCAAGGATTTCCGGCCGGCCTACACCGCCACCGTGATCGAGCGGCTTGAGGAGGCCGGTTCGGTCACGCTGGGCGGGCTCAACATGGCTGAATTCGCGCAGAACCCGACCGGCCACAACCAGCACTACGGGCATTGCCGTAACCCATGGCATCCGGACTACTCCACGGGCGGGTCGTCCTCCGGCTCGGGTGCAGCCGTTGCGGCGCGGCTGGTCTACGGAGCACTGGGCTCCGACACTGGCGGGTCCATCAGGCTGCCGGCCTCGATCTGTGGCGTCACCGGCATCAAGCCGACACAGACGCGTGTCTCACGCTATGGCGTGATGCCGCTGTCATTCTCTACCGACAATGTCGGTCCCTTGACGCAAACGGCCCGCGACGCCGCCCGCTTCATGGCCGTGATTGCCGGGCACGATCCAAAAGATCCAACCTCTGCGCACGAACCTGTCGCTGACTACGAGGCCGCACTGACAGGTGACCTGTCGGGAATGATCATCGGTGTTCCGACTAACTATTTCTTCGATGGGATCGATGCTGACGTACAAGCTGCGTTCGATCAGGTGGTTCTGGTGCTCAAGGAGCGCGGCGCGGTGATCATTCCTGTCACGATTCCCCATATCGATGCGATCGCGACCTATGGCGGCATCGTCTCGCGCGTGGAGGGCGGCACGATCCATGGCGAATGGATGCGTCGGCGCCCGCAGGACTATGCGGTGCATCTCAGCGGGAGGCTTTATCCCTCTCAGGGCATCCCGGCTGTCTACTATGTCGAAGGCCTTGCCAGGCGCGGGCCTATCCTCAAGGCGGTTGGCAAAGAGGTGTTCGGGTTGTGCCACGCCTTCATCACCCCGACGCTGCGCAAGACGGTGCCAACCCTGTTGTCAACTGACATCGATGCCGGGACGCCGGGCGCGATCGAACTGTTTCAGGACATGTCGATCAACACCAGACCGATCAACTATCTTGGCCTGCCATCGGTGAGCGTGCCGTGCGGGCTTGATCCCAATGGCCTGCCAATCGGTTTTCAGGTTCAGGGGCGGCCATTCGCTGAAGCGCGCATTCTGGCGATTGCGGATGCCTATCAACGCGATACGGACTGGCATCGCCGCTTGCCGCCTAACGTCTCCTGATCACGCTGAACAAGAACCACATCGCTGACGTCTCGGCTGCAGCTTGTGTCGGGTCAGATCAAGCTTGCGTTCCTGCGCATGTCGGTGTTCGTTCGCGATCCATTCCGTCTCCTGGGGTCATGCCATGAAGTATCGCAATCTGGGTCGTTCTGGTCTGCGGGTTTCGCTCATCGGTCTGGGCTGCAACAATTTCGGCGGCCGCATCGGGCTGGATGCCACGCGTGCTGTCGTCGACAAGGCCATAGACTGCGGGATCACGCTGTTTGACACCGCCGACATCTACGGGGAGCGCGGCGGCTCGGAGACCCTGCTCGGAGAGGTTCTGGGCTCGCGCCGCAAGGACATCGTGCTCGCCAGCAAGTTCGGCATGGAGATGGATGATACCGGTGCGAAGGTGGGGGGCTCGCGGCGCTGGATGATGCGGGCTGTCGAGGAGAGTCTTGCCCGGCTCAAGACCGACTGGCTGGATCTCTATCAGTATCACCGGCCAGATCCGCTGACGCCCATCGATGAAACGCTCCGTGCGTTCGAGGACATGATCAGGCAGGGAAAAGTGCGGTACATCGGCTGTTCCAACATGCCATCCTGGCAGGTAGCGACGGCGCAGTGGACGGCGAAGGACATTGGTACGACACCGTTCGTCTCGGCACAGGATGAATACAGCCTTGTGGTGCGCGATGCGGAGAAGGAGCTGATCCCGACCTTGCAGCACTATGGCCTGGGGCTGTTGCCGTACTTCCCTCTGGCGAGCGGGCTGCTGACCGGCAAGTACAAGCGCAATGCGCCCATGCCGGAGGGAGCCCGGCTGACCAATACCCAGCGCCTGGCCAATCGCTATCTGACCGACGGCAACTGGGAGAAGGCCGAGAAGCTGGGTGATTATGCGGCTGCGCAGGGAAGGACCATGGTCGAGCTTGCGTTCAGTTGGCTTGCGTCCCAGCCTGTGGTGTCCAGCGTGATTGCAGGCGCGACCAGACCCGAGCAGATCGCAGCCAACGTCAAGGCTGCTGACTGGGCGCTGACCGCTGACGACGTGGCCGCGATCGACGCAATCACCAGGGCATGATGTCAACGGATGGACGCTCGGCATTCGCCGCCATCAGTAACGATGTCTGCTGCGGTTGTAGTGACGGCGCGCTGATGAGACATCTGAGGGGCCCATTCATGCCCTTTCGCGCAGCGCCTCGTAAGGCGTTTTTCCGTTGAAGGCACCCCGCGACCTTGCGGAGCGGGCACTGGCCCACACCATCAGAGACGCCATAGAAGCAGCCTATCATCGCACTGATCTTCTCAATCCAAGGCGCAGCATGATGAACGCATGGGCAAAGCGGCTGGCCGGTTGAATCTGTTCTGGTAAGCAGAAACGGGGCCGTGAGTTGCGGCGCAACTGTGACACAGTGCGCCCGCAGGGATCGCTGGAATACTGACGTTACCCCTCTGACCTGATCCAGCTTGAACCCAACTAGATCCGCTGTTGCCAAGGCCGTTCGACGATTCTGTGATGAAGCACGATCTGAGAAGTCGCGTCTGCCGTTGATATCGCCTCGACAATAGCTGCGCCAAAAGCGTCATAGGGGATGCGCACCGAGCTGAGTTCCGAGGCCAGCCATTCGTTCATCGGTGAATCGTCAAAGCCGATCATCCTTGGGAGTGCCAAAAATCCTGCTTCCCTCCAGGCTCTTGCAGCGCCGAAAGCGATCAAGTCGCTCGTGCCGATGACGAGGTCGGGAGCCTGCCCCATGTCAATGAGCTGCTGCGCAGCCTGGAGGCCGAGGTTAAGATGGTCGCCGGCATTTGGCGACAGCACGAAATGATCGGGGATCGGGGCGCCCGCTGCAGCGAAGCCCGCTAGGATGCCCACAACGCGCTCGCGCGTCGCTGATGAGGTTGTTGGTGCGTGGATGAGCGCCGCCTTGTGAAAGCCTCGCCCAATCGCCCACTGCGCGACATCCTCACCCGCACGTCGATTGTCGATGCCAATGAAAGAACCCACGTGGCCTGTCGGGTTTCGCCGATTGACGAACACGATCGGTGTCGTCGAATTCTGCAGACGCCGCAGCGTCGGGCTTTCCACCGCGCCGAGCAGGACGATGGCGCGGGCCTGCTGGGCCAGCATCTCCCGCAGGTATTCATCCTGAAGTTCTGGTTGGTCATGCGTATCGCACAGAACCATCACAAGGCCGCGTCCCCGCAACGCAGTTTCTGCAGAAGCCGCGATTGCCGCCATGGCCGGGTTGGCGAGATTTGCGGCCAGAACAGCAACCAAACGGCTGGTACGCTGCCTCAGGTCACGTCCCGCGCTGGTGGTGCGATACTCCAGAGTGGCAATCGCCTTGCGTACGCGCTCCACCGTCTCGGCCGATGCCTTGTTCGCCACGCCGTTCACCACGCGCGAGACAGTGGCGATCGAAACGCCCGCAAGCGCTGCGACATCCTTGATCGAACTCGATTGGGCTGTTCGTTTGGTCATACAGCTTGAAGTTTTCCGTGCGGATGATAAAGTCCGATTTGGGAAAACGTTTTCCTTCGTTTTCCCTGAAAGTCAAGAACCGGCAATCCGGCATTTCTCAGCCTAGGGAGGAACAGATGGGTATCCTACGTACACTTGCATGTGCCGCCTTTGCGGCCGTCGTCTCCGTCCTGCCGGCGAAGGCGCAGCAACTGACTGTTTGGCACGATCTCGGCGACAACGGGATCAAGTGGTTTGAGGCGCTGTCGGCGGAGTTCGCCAAGACGAAGCCTGGCGTTACTGTGCGTTCGCAGAGCTTCCCGACCGACCAGTGGTTTGGCCGTGTCATCAGCGCGTTGAACACGGATACCGCGCCGGATCTGATCTTCAATAACTATGAGCGTGTCATCCGCATCCAGAACCAGACCAACAAGGTAATGGATCTGAAGGCAGTGACCGCTTCGATTGGCGACAAGGCCTTCCTGTCCGAGGACGACATGCGGGTCGCGACCTTCAAGGGCCGCCAGATCATCATCCCTGTCCAGCGCGTGCAGATGGCGCTGGGTGTCCGCAAGAGCTGGCTCGACAAGAACGGCGGCAAGTTTCCGGACACCTGGGAAGAAGTGAAGACGCTG
>JAIYDY010000030.1 GCA_027487245.1 Hyphomicrobiales bacterium | reverse complement strand
GCCACAAGCACGAAAACCACCCTTCAATGCCGGCTTGACCGGCGAACCAGCGGGCCGGCATCAGGTTGCTGAGGATCTGGCCTTGGAGCGAGTGCTGCGATCAGGCCGCTTCCGCTTCCGGCTCAGGCTCCGGCTCGGGTTCGTTGTCGGCACGCAAGGCCTCGCGGATGATCCGGGGCCGCTTCAGCAGTTCCGTGATCTCGACCTGGATGCGGGTTCCGGCGACGATAACCTGGCCCATGGCAAAGACCTGCCCGTTGGCAACGACCTCGACCTGATCGGATTCGCCGGCTGCCAGTTCGACAACGGCGCCGCGGCCCATGCGGAGCAGTTTGTGCACCGGCATGATCGTCTGGCCGAGGATCACGCTGACATTGATCAGCACCTTGTCGAGATCAGTCTGCAACGCTTGCCTCCAGGTCGCCGAATTGCGACATCAGTTCCTGCAGGACATTGCCCCGAACATGGTTAACTGGTTGTGAATCTTCCGACTGTTCAAGCCCTTCCGCGTCAGGAACTTGTCCTGCCATCCATTGGTGGCAAGGCGGTGGAATGGCGTGTCCGGCCCGGGCTCTTGCCCTACGCCGAGGCCGTTGCGCTCATGGAAGAACGCGTGGCGGCGATTGCAGACGGGCTGGCCCCTGAACTTGTCTGGCTGGTCGAGCACCCGCCGCTCTACACGGCTGGCACTTCGGCCAATCCTGCGGATCTCATCGCCCCGCACCGATTCGATGTGTTCGAGACCGGGCGCGGCGGCCAGTATACCTACCACGGGCCCGGCCAGCGGGTCGCCTATGTGATGCTGGACCTCAAGCAGCGAGGGCCGGATGTGCGGCGCTTTGTGGCCGCGCTCGAAGCCTGGCTGATTGGCACACTCGCAGCCTTCAACATCACCGGCGAGCGCCGCGAGGACAGGGTCGGCGTCTGGGTCAGGCGGCCCGAGCGCCCGGCGCCTCCTGGCGAGGTCGCAGAAGACAAGATCGCGGCGATCGGCATCCGCGTGCGCCGATGGGTGACGTTCCACGGTGTTTCGCTCAACGTCGAGCCGGAGCTCGAGCATTTCTCGGGCATCGTGCCATGTGGCGTGACGACCCACGGCTTGACATCGCTGGTCGATCTGGGTCTGCCGCTGACCATGCCGGAGGTCGACATGGTGCTGCGGGCCGAGTTCGAGCGGCTGTTTGGACCAACCATTATGGCGCCCGCCTGAGGCTGCATTCGCCGCGCGAAACGCTTCGTTCACCATCTTCGCGCACCATGGCAAGGGGTTGGGTTTCTCGTTCCAGGTGGATCATCACATGAAAAAGCTCGTATTCGTCGTGGCTCTGGCCGCTCTGTCGGCCGCCTGCACAACGACCGACCAGCGTATTGCCGGCGCAGCCGCCGGAGCCGGCACAGGGGCTCTGGTTGCTGGCCCGATCGGAGCCATTGCTGGCGGGGCCATTGGTGCTGTCGCAGCCCCCACCGTCACAGGCACAATCCGCCGCGCCCAGCGCTGACGGATCGAACGTCGTCACGCGCCATGCCCAGTGGCGCGTGCATCCTTGCGTCATTGCGCTGATCCCGCCTGCGCGCCATAACCGCGTCAGGAAAGCGAGGGGCGGGCTCATGGCGGTTCTGACCAGCAATGTCGATGTCGGGTCGATCGCGGCGCAGGGTTATCTGGCCAACTGGGCCCGGCTTCGCGAGGAACTGGTTGCCAGGCGCGCGGTCGCGGCAGCCGGCGGCAACGAAAAGGCGCGCGAGAGGCATACGGCCCGCGGCAAGCTGCTGCCCCGCGAGCGCGTTGCAGGCCTGCTCGACCCTGGCTCCCCCTTTCTCGAGATCGGAGCACTTGCGGCCTTCGGGATGTACGATGATGACATCCACGGGGCAGGGATGATTGCCGGCATCGGCCGTGTCTCCGGCCGCGATGTCTTGGTTGTCTGCAACGACGCCACCATCAAGGGTGGCACCTACTATCCGATGACCGTGGAAAAGCATCTCCGCGCGCAGGAGATCGCCCGCGAGAACCAGCTTCCGTGCGTTTATCTGGTCGATTCCGGCGGTGCGAACCTGCCGCATCAGACGGATGTCTTTCCGGATCGCGAGCATTTCGGGCGCATCTTCTACAATCAGGCGACCTTGTCCTCGCTGCGCATTCCGCAGATCGCTGTCGTCATGGGCTCATGCACGGCAGGCGGCGCCTATGTGCCAGCCATGTCCGATGAAACGATCATCGTTCGCCGGCAAGGCACGATCTTCCTCGGCGGACCGCCCCTGGTCAAAGCCGCTACCGGCGAGGTTGTCTCGGCAGAAGATCTGGGCGGGGGCGATGTTCACACCCGGCTCTCGGGCGTTGCCGATCATCTGGCCGTGGATGACCGCCATGCGCTGGCGCTGGCCCGCCGCATTGTGGGGACGCTCAACACCACCAAGCATCCCGCTATCGACCTTCAGGAGCCGGTCGAGCCGCTGCTTGACCCTGCCGAGCTTGAGGCAATCGTGCCGACCGACCTCCGGAAGCAGTATGACATCCGGGAGGTGATCGGCCGTCTGGTCGATGGTTCCGCTTTCGACGAGTTCAAGGCACTGTACGGCACGACGCTGGTCACCGGCTTTGCCCGGCTGCATGGCATGCCGATCGGCATCATCGCCAACAATGGCATCCTGTTCTCGGAAAGCGCGCAGAAGGGGGCTCATTTCATCGAATTATGCTGCCAGCGGCGTATCCCGTTGCTGTTCCTGCAGAATATTTCCGGCTTCATGGTCGGGCGTGAGTACGAGGCGCGCGGCATTGCCAAGGATGGTGCCAAGCTGGTCACCGCTGTGGCCTGCGCGCAGGTGCCGAAGATCACGCTGCTGGTCGGAGGTTCGTTCGGTGCCGGCAATTACGGCATGTGCGGCCGGGCCTATTCGCCGCGCTTCCTGTTCAGCTGGCCTAACAGCCGCATTTCGGTGATGGGTGGCGAACAGGCCGCCAGCGTGCTGGCCACCGTGCGCCGCGACAACATCGAGGCGGCAGGCCGCAGTTGGACCGCTGACGAGGAAGAGGCCTTCAAGGCTCCTGTTCGCCAGCAATACGAGACCGAGGGCAGCCCCTATCACGCTACAGCGCGGCTCTGGGATGACGGCATCATCCTGCCATCCGAGACGCGCCGGGTGCTGGCCCTGGCTTTCTCGGCTTGCCTGAATGCGCCGGTTCCGGACACGCGCTTCGGCGTGTTCCGGATGTAGGTCGCAACGCCTAGCCCGTGCACACGGCTTCGAAGCGGGGTCGCCCGCCCTGTGCGGCAGCAGCCGTCGCCGCGCAGGTTGGGCAACAGCCCCCGCTCAGACTGGCCGAGCGCCGGCGCGTGCCATACCAGCTGAACACCCTGTCGCCGACATCGACATGGACAGAACGTGTGTGGCCATAGGTTCCGACACCGCCGACGCCCGGCATGGCGCGGGCGTGTCGGGCGATGGCCGATGGCGAAACGCCGGCGATCTGCACATCTGCCGCCTGGCAGGAGCGATGGAACGACCCGCGCCGCCCACCGCCACGGTGCCCCGATGTGACAACCACGGGCTTGCCGAAATGCACAGAGATCTGTTTCAGGACGGCGCGCAGGTCATCGGGAAAGCACCCGATCCGGACAGCACCGGTCTGGGTCAGGATCATGCCGGCTGCCCCTGTCGCGGCTTCGGCAGGCAATGTGTCGTGACGCACCTTTTGCGGGGCGGCCTGAGAAGCGGCATCCGATGCCGATCCTTGGTCGGGGACAGACTCCGTCACAACAGGGAAAGGAACTGTCTGGTTCTCGTTGGCGATGGCGCCGGACGACAGAAACGATGAGGCCAGGCATGCAACGGCAAGAGCCGCCACGCCGGGCAGGCGCAGGGAAGGTGTCATGATGTCCAGGGTTCTGGAGCGTCCATGATGCCGCAATCAGGGCAGGGACACTCGACGAGGCCAGTTGCCGGAGCGTATGGTCGCGCTCGTTCGACGCCTCATTCAGCCCGCAAGCCATTCTGGGCGCGGACAGTCGGAAAGCCGAGACCAAAACAGCCTCAAGCAATGGTGCGTCTGATATGAGACAAGTCTGTCAAAACAAAGGCATGTCGCGTCGTAGGCGATTATCCCACCCGATGATCACTGGTGATATGCGAGCATTTCCCCGTTCATGCGCGTGACGATTACACCGGACATCTTGCTCAGAGCCTATGCCGCCGGCGTCTTTCCCATGTCAGAAGGCGCCGACGATCCGGGACTATTCTGGGTCGATCCGGATATCCGCGGCATCATCCCGCTGGACGGCTTCCATGTGCCGCGGCGTCTCGCCCGCACAGTGCGGCAGGATATCTACGACATGCGCACAGACACGGCTTTTGATGCTGTGATCGCCGGCTGCGCCAGCGCCCGTGAGGGCCGCGGCGATACGTGGATCAATACGCGGATCCGGGCGCTTTACGGCGACCTGTTCCGCATGGGCCATGTTCATACCATCGAGGCATGGTCTGGCAGCGAACTTGTCGGGGGGCTCTATGGCGTGTCGCTCGGCCGCGTGTTTTTCGGCGAGAGCATGTTCCACACTGCGACCGACGCGTCGAAGGTGGCGCTGGTTCATCTGGTGGCGCGGCTGATCGCAGGCGGCTACCAGCTGCTGGATACCCAATTCCAGACCGAGCACCTGTCGCAGTTCGGCACCAGCGAGGTCGATCGCAAGGTCTATCAGCAGATGCTCTCTCTGGCGCTCGATCAGGGCGAGGCAGACTGGCAGGCGGCGGGACCTTCCATGACGGGAGGCGATGCCCTGGCCCTGATCGCGGCACACGCCATCAAGCAGGCATGACGCTGCCGGAGCGCAGCCGCAGCGTTGTCAGCCGCCGCCACCGCCCCCGCTGGGGAAATTGAGCGGCGCCTGATTGCGCGGCGGAGCCTGATTGGTCGGGAAGAAGCGCTGCGTCGGCTGCTGCGGCGCGACCGGCACGCCCTGTGGCGGGCGGACATCAATGCGCCCGTCAGCGGCGGGCTGTGTGCGCGGCTGCTGGGCACGGGCCGGCCTGTCGCGGCGAAGCTCGGCGGCGGGGGCATTGCCCGGCAGGTCGCGCGGCTCAGCGATCACCTCGGTTCCGCCTTTGCAGTCCGTGGTCCAGACATCGTAGATAGCATGTTCGACGCCATGCAGTCCGGGGCTGGCGGCATACATCCAGCCGGAGAAGATACGTCGATAGTCGTTGTTGTTGCCGACCTCATCGACCTCGACGAAGGACGTGGTCTGCGGCTGCTCTGTTGCAGGGCGCGTCCAGCATACGCGCGGTGTGATCTGGAGCGAGCCGAACTGCACGGTTTCGTTGATGTTGACCTCGAACGCGATGATGCGTCCCGTGATCTTGTCGAGCCCGGCAAATACGGCGATGGGGTTCCGGATGCGGTCTGCCTGTGCAGGGGTTGCGGCCAGCATGGGCAGCGCAAGCAGCGGCAGCACCATCAGGGACAGACCCTTCAGCCGGAAGCCAAGGGTGCCCGCTGGAGCGGTGCCGGCGAGCGACAATGGGGAACGGGTCATGCGAGGTCTCTGCTGGTCAAGGTCGATCTGTGCTCGGATGGGGCCTCTGTCTGCCTCGGACCTCCGGCAGCATGTTGGGAACGCAACTACACCACGAAAGCGACCGAAGCATGGGCGCTTGTCCGCCGCGCCGACCCATGATCCGATGAATCGGACAGATCGACTGGCGACGGTCCGTCATAGACGTTTGCCGCAGGCCGCACAAAAGGAAAACGCTGGCGTCGGGCTGGCTCGGAGCAGCCGGTGGACAGTCGCCAGGGTCCTCAGCGGCCAGGGCTCCAGGGTTCATAGGCCCCTTCGGCCTTGGGGTGCGCCGATGCGGTGACAGCCGATCCGGCTGGCCGCCAAGCCTTGGCCGTGCCGGTCATGTTGGCCTGATGCGGCTCCTGCCAGGAGCGCGGCTCGTAGCTCTCCTGCGACGGAGCGACGTCGACGGTGTGATGCAGCCAGCCATTCCAGCCGGCCGGAACGCTGGAGGCCTCCGCCAGCCCGTTGTAGATGACCCAGCGCCGTTCGTGGCCGAGAGCCGCATCGGCCTTGCCGCCGCGCGAGCGGTAATAGACGTTGCCGAACTCGTCCTCACCCACCTTCTCGCCATGACGCCAGGTGTTGAAGCGCGTGCCGAGTGTCTGGCCATTCCACCAGGTGAAGAACTGGAGCAGGAAGGTTTTCATCGCGGCCTCTCGATCAGGTCATCAACATGACAGCGTCTGGCTGGCTTCGCGGCTTGGCGCTTTGCCTTGCGCCTTATGCCGGCGCCGGGCCGAACTGTCCAGCACCACCCACGTCGCGCTCATGGCATCGCACTGTCCGGTTCCTGACCAGAGGGACAGAATCAGCGGCTGTCTCTCGCAGCAGGTGCGATCGACCTTGCCGCATGACTGCGGCGCCAAGCCCTGCAGGACCGGGCTGTCATGATTCGGCCACAGATGCGGCGCTTTTGGGGCGATCGTTCAGTCGATTTTGGTGCGTTATCAGGTGCTTGCTGTCCAAGCTTTCGCGCGCTGTGGCAGCATCCGCCACGCCTTGTTGAGCGAGGCGCGACAGCGTGGCGGCGGATGACGGCGGTGAGGCGAAAAAACTCTTTTCAACGTTGCCGATCTGGCCCACTCTTTGGGTGTGGGTTTGATTCCTCATGCGATTTCCGACGCTTAGCGACGGTGCCTTGAAGTTATCCCCACCATCCACAACTCCCCACAAGATGTAGTGGTTTGCGCGCCGGCTACGTACAAAACCTTGACGCGCGCCGGGGCTTGGGCATACCTTGTGACAGTCGCGTTGTCCGCAGCGTGACCGGTCCGAAGGGGCCGGGCAGACTTGAAGAGTTTACAGGTCCAGGCGTTGCGCGAAAGGTCCGTTGGCCGGCGCGAAATGGATCGTCGGCGCTGCGAGATTGCGGTCAACAGATACCAGATGCCCTGCGGAGCCAACCGCGGGCTGACAGGGCTTCACAACAGGGCTGACACTGAGCCGCACATTATGGTGCGGGCCGGCATTGCTGTCGGCAATCCCAAGGGGACTACGAGATGAAGATCGCGCGTCGCTATACCAAGGCCGGCCAGTCGCCCTATGCCGCCATCGCGTTTCGCCACACGGTCAGCGAGATCCGCAACCCGGATGGCTCGATCGTCTTCCGCCTTGACGGCGTCGAGGTGCCCGAGACCTGGAGTCAGGTCGCGTCCGATGTCCTGGCGCAGAAGTATTTCCGCAAGGCCGGCGTGCCGGCAGCCCTGAAGAAGGTCGAGGAGAACGACGTGCCGTCGTTCCTTTGGCGCTCCGTGCCGGACGACAAGGCCCTCGCCAAGTTGCCCGAAGACCAGCGTTTCGTCTCCGAGATTTCGTCCAAGCAGGTCTTCGATCGTCTTGCCGGGTGCTGGACCTACTGGGGCTGGAAGGGTGGTTACTTCACCTCCGAAGCCGACGCCCAGTCCTTCCTCGACGAGTTGCGCTTCATGCTGGCACGCCAGATGGTGGCACCGAACTCGCCGCAATGGTTCAACACGGGCCTGCATTGGGCCTATGGCATCGACGGTCCGAGCCAGGGGCATTTCTACGTCGATTACCAGACCGGCAAGCTGGTCAAATCCAAGTCGTCGTATGAGCACCCCCAGCCCCATGCCTGCTTCATCCAGGGCGTGGCGGACGATCTCGTCAACGAGGGCGGGATCATGGATCTTTGGGTCCGCGAAGCGCGCCTGTTCAAGTATGGTTCGGGCACCGGCTCGAACTTCTCTGCCCTGCGCGGCGATGGCGAGCGGCTTGCGGGCGGCGGTCGTTCCTCCGGCCTGATGAGCTTTCTCAAGATCGGGGATCGTGCGGCCGGCGCGATCAAGTCCGGCGGCACCACCCGCCGCGCCGCGAAGATGGTCGTGGTCGATGCCGATCATCCGGACATCGAGACCTACATCGACTGGAAGGTGAAGGAGGAGCAGAAGGTCGCCGCCCTCGTGACCGGCTCCAAGATCGTGCAGAAGCACATGAAGGCCGTGATGAAGGCCTGCATCAACTGCGAGGGCGACGGCGATTCCTGCTTTGATCCGGAGAAGAATCCGGTCCTGAAGAAGGAAATCAAGCTGGCCCGCCGCTCGATGGTGCCGGACAACTACATCAAGCGCGTCATCCAGTTCGCCAAGCAGGGCTACACCGAGATCTCGTTCGACACCTATGACACCGATTGGGATTCGGAAGCCTACAACACGGTTGCTGGCCAGAACTCCAACAACTCGGTCTCGATCAAGGACGACTTCCTGCGCGCCGTCGAGGACGATGCCGACTGGAAGCTGACAGCCCGCACCACCGGCAAGGTGATGAAGACACTGAAGGCACGCGATCTGTGGGAAAAGATCGGCTACGCGGCCTGGGCCTCGGCTGATCCGGGCCTGCACTTCAACACCACCATGAACGATTGGCACACCTGCCCGGCGTCCGGCCCGATCCGCGCCTCCAATCCGTGCTCCGAGTACATGTTCCTCGACGATACGGCCTGCAATCTGGCCTCGGCCAACCTGCTGCAGTTCTATGATCGCGAGAGCCGGGCTTTCGACCACGAAGGCTATGAGCACCTGTGCCGTCTCTGGACCATTGTCCTCGAAATCTCGGTGATGATGGCGCAATTCCCGTCCCGCCCCATCGCCGAGCTCTCCTACGAGTATCGCACCCTGGGTCTTGGCTATGCCAACATCGGCGGCCTGCTGATGACCATGGGCCTCGGCTACGACTCCGACGAGGGCAGGGCGCTTGGTGGCGCGCTGACCGCGATCATGACCGGCGTGGCCTATGCCACCTCTGCCGAGATGGCGAGCGAGCTGGGCCCGTTCCCCGGCGCGGTTCGCACCTCCGCCGATGGCAAGACCAACACCGAGCACATGCTGCGCGTGATGCGTAACCATCGCCGCGCGGCCTATGGCGAGACCACTGGCTATGAAGGCCTGTCGGTGGCACCCGTGCCGCTGGACCACGCATCATGCCCGCAGGCCACTCTGGTGGAGCGCGCCAGGCACGCCTGGGATCAGGCACTGGCCCTTGGCGAAAAGCACGGCTACCGCAACGCGCAGGCCACGGTGATCGCGCCAACCGGCACGATCGGCCTGGTGATGGACTGCGACACCACTGGGATCGAGCCAGATTTCGCGCTGGTGAAGTTCAAGAAGCTGGCCGGCGGCGGCTATTTCAAGATCATCAACGGTGCCGTTCCCGACGCGCTGCGCTCGCTGGGCTACAGCGAAGCCGAGATCGCCGAGATGGAAGCCTATGCGGTCGGCCATGGCTCGATTGCCCAGGCACCGGCCATCAACCGCACCACGCTCGCGGCCAAGGGCTTCACGCCCGAGAAGATCGAGGCAGCCGAGAAGGGCATGAAGAGCGCCTTCGACATCAAGTTCGTCTTCAACAAGTGGACGCTCGGTGAGGACTTCCTGACTGGCACGCTCAAGGTGCCGGTCGACAAGCTGAACGAGCCGAGCTTCGACCTGCTGGCCTTCCTCGGCTTCTCCAAGGTCGACATCGAGGCCGCCAACGTGCATGTTTGCGGAGCGATGACCTTGGAAGGCGCGCCCTTCCTGAAGCTGGAACACTACAACGTCTTCGATTGCGCCAATCCGTGCGGCCGCCTCGGCAAGCGCTACCTGTCGGTGGAAAGCCACATCCGCATGATGGCGGCAGCCCAGCCGTTCATCTCGGGGGCCATTTCCAAGACCATCAACATGCCGAACGAAGCCACGGTCGAGGATTGCAAGAGCGCCTACATGCTCTCCTGGCGCCTCGCGCTGAAGGCCAACGCGCTGTATCGCGACGGCTCGAAGCTCAGCCAGCCGCTGAACTCGGCGCTTATCGCTGATGAGGACGAGGATGCCGACGACGCCATCGAGGCGATCATGGCCTTGCCGGCCGCTGCCAAGGCAGCAGCCCTGTCCGAAAAGATCGTCGAGCGCATCATCGAGCGTGTTGAACGCAACCGCGAGCAGGAAAAGCTGCCGACGCGCCGCAAGGGTTACACCCAGAAGGCCAAGGTCGGCGGGCACACCGTATTCCTGCGCACCGGCGAATACGATGACGGCCGCCTCGGCGAGATCTTCATCGACATGAACAAGGAGGGCTCGGCCCTTCGCGCGCTGATCAACAACTTCGCGATCTCCGTGTCGCTGGGTCTGCAATACGGCGTGCCGCTGGAAGAATACGTCGACGCGTTCACCTTCACCCGCTTCGAGCCGTCCGGCTTCGTGCAGGGCAACGAGGCGATCAAGAACGCGACCTCGATCCTCGACTACATCTTCCGCGAACTCGCGATCAGCTATCTCGGCCGCTACGATCTCGCCCATGTCTCGCCGGAGGAGGCGCGTTTCGATGCGCTGTCCACCAACGATCCTGACACCACGGCGCCGGCAACGCCGCCCGCCAGCCCGGCAGACCGGATCGTCTCGCGCGGCCTGATGCGCGGCAAGCCAACCAACCTGATGGCGATCCCCGGCGGCGCGGACGGCAAACCTCTTGTCGTGCGCTCCAATGACCTCGCCAGCATCGGCGGCGCCACGGTCTATGCCTTCGCCGGCTCGAATGCCCTGAAGCCGGAAGAAGCTCCGCTTGGCGACATCGAACTCGCCAGGCTCGGCTTCGCAGCCCCCTCCGCCGAACCATCCACAGCTGACCGCCGCGCCGAAGCCAAGATGAAGGGCTACGTCGGCGACAGCTGCGGCGAGTGCGGAAATTTCACGCTGGTGCGCAACGGCACCTGCCTGAAGTGCGACACCTGCGGGAGCACGACTGGGTGCAGCTGAGCCTTATCGCTGCTCGATCACGTCAAACCTAGCGCTAGGCCGCTATCGGCCTGGCGCCAGGTCAAACAAGAGAGATTGTCGCCTTGGAACTACTGGCATCACAAGTGTTCTGTGGAGCAGAAAAAGACTTTGAAGGACCAGGCTCATCTTATGAATCGCAAAATTTTAGTAGCTTGCAGTCAGCCAGATGGAACACTTTAGTCAATGCATTTTCAGCTACTGGCGGCGTAGATGCTAGTTTCGGCACATTGCTAAACTCATTCTTCAATCCAGCCACTTATTCAGTGGTTCAAACAAAGAACGGGCATAAACTATTAGCTCTGAACAGACCACTTATCAACGACATAATTGATAGAGGATTCTCGCCTACACGTAAGAACTTAGGGCGCGTAAAAGCTTATCTACTTTTAAACTACGGAGATCAGTTTCAGGATCAACAATTGCCGCTTAGCCCAAGCGACTTTAAATCAAATTATGAGTATATGATTGAGGAAAAGCAGCTAGGTGCAATTGATTCAACGGTTGAGCGTCAACTAAGTTTTGTTCTCGAGAGACTTACAAGCGTCTCAACTCAAGCCAGTGAAATACAAATTTCAGTCTCAAATCAAGTTTCTGAACTACAGGCAAATATTTCAGCAATAGATTCTGCTGCACGCTCCAAGCTTCAGTTAAAACAACCAGCCTCGTTATGGATGCAAAAATCGGAAAAACATCAACTAAAATCTATATTGTTTGGGTGCGCATTTGTTGCATTAATTTCTTTATTTGCATTTGTATGCTGGTATTTCTCAGAAAGCTATATCAAGGCCCTGCCAAAAACCAAGGATGGGGAACTTAGTCTCGTTGCAGCTTCGCTAATTGCTCTCCCAATTGTTGCGATTGCGTATTGCCTCAGAATTGTGATTAGACTCATGAATATTAATCTAGATTTGGCAGACGACTCCCGCCAGCGCAGCGCGATGATTGAGACTTATCTGTCGTTATTGGCGGATCCCAAGACGAACTTTGATGATAAAGATCGCGCCGTACTGCTCACGGCGATTTTCCGTCCCGTCAATGCATCACAGCCAGACGTCAGTCCTCCAACTATTGCTGACTTGCTGAAACGAGATTGAAACGGCTCAAAAGTTCCATGACTGCTGCTACCGCGTGGATGATCGGGTCAAGCCCGATCATCCACGTCTTTACATGCCGCATAGGCGCCAGCGTCAACGCGCATCATTGCCGGATCGCCCCAAACCGCCTATCCCGTGCCCACGAACAATTCACAGGAGTGAAACGTGGAAACACGGGACAGCAACGGCACCGTGCTCGGGGAGGGGGACAGCGTCACCCTGATCAAGGACCTCAAGGTCAAGGGCACATCGGTGACACTGAAGCGTGGCACGCTCGTCAAGGGCATCCACCTCACGGACGATCCAACCGAGGTCGAATGCCGGGTCGAGAAGGTCAAGGGGCTGGTCCTGCGCACCGAGTTTCTCAAGAAGGCCTGAGGCCAGACGACAACGACCAGCCCGATCAGGGCTGGCCGCAAGGCTGCTGACCAACGTTGAACGCCGCCGCCTCAAGGGGAATGGAGGCGAGGGCGCTTGTGTCCGATCAGGCGGCCACCGCGCCGCTGAAGCCGACAACGGCACGGGCAAACTGCTCGCCAGCCCAGTTGAAGCCGCCACGCCGGACATCGTCATCGAGCGTGACCTCGGCCATGATCGCCAGATCGGCCGACGAGCGCGGCGTCTCCTTGAGGATGGCCACCAGCTTGCCGTGGCGCTCTTCACCCAGCCTGTTGGCCTCGCCGCCGAGCCGCATCCAGCCGGCAATGCCATCAGCGTCGGTGGCAGCGGCAATCGCGTCGCTGTGTGCGGTGAGGGCAAGGCGCAGCCGTTCGGCATCGGCCCAGAGAGCCGCAATCGGCGTGGAGCTGACTGCTGGCGCGGCGCTGGCCATAGCCGCCGCAGGAAGGGCGGCCAGTGCGCCGCCGGCCACGACCAGCGAGCGGCGGGACAGGGTGCGGAGAGTGTTTGTGGTGTCTGTCATGGCATGGGGTCCAGTCTGATTGGGGATGGTTGAAAGCCCGAGGTGTGGTGGCGGCACGCACGCGCGGGCCCGCTGCTTCCTCCGCATTCGGCCCCGAACCGGCAGCATCTGCGTCTTGCCGGCGACCGAACATCGGGCCCGGGCGATGAACGACGCCGCAATCAAACATGGCAAGATCATGGCGGACGGGGAGTCGACGGCAGATCATCAGAGGCCGCAGGGAGGGCGCCAGCTTCGGAACATCGTCGCTGCCCAGGCATGTCCCAAATATCGCGCACGCGTGTCCGCGTTGCTCCAGAGAAGTGGTTCGCCAGAGCTACGCACAATTCGCATAAGACATATTATGGAACTCATACGTGGACCCAAATGCATGAGCCATCAGACTTAGAGATCTGATCTTTCACGCTTTTCGTCACTCAACCGAATGGTTGTAGACGGCCTGCGGCTGGTGCGTCACTCAAATGCCGCGGGCCTCACGCTCAGCGCATTGTCAGGCATCGCCGCGCGCCCAGGCTTCCTTGGTCTCGGCAATGAAGTCCGCCAGCCGCCGGGCCGCAATGGCAGCGCGCAGGCCAGCCATCAGATCCTGATAATAGGCCAGGTTGACCCATGTCAGCAGCATCTTGCCCAGCATCTCATCGGCCTTGACCAGATGGTGCAGATAGGCCCGCGCATAGCTGTTGGCGGCCGGGCATGTCGAGGCGGCATCCAGCGGCCGGTTGTCATCGGCAAACTTCGCATTGCGCAGGTTCATGCGGCCAAAGCGCGTGAACACCTGGCCATGGCGGCCAGCCCGGGTTGGCATCACGCAATCGAACATGTCGACACCGCGGCGCACGGCCTCGCAGATGTCATCCGGCGTTCCCACACCCATCAGATAGCGCGGCTTGTCGCTGGGCAAATCCGGCTCGACCGCCTCGATCATCGCCAGCATGACATCCTGCGGCTCACCAACGGCAAGCCCGCCAATCGCGTAGCCCTTGAAGTCCATACCGGCCAGCGTGCGCGCGCTCTCCTGCCTTAGCGGAACCGAAGCGCCCCCCTGAACGATGGCGAACAGCGCCCTGCCCGGATGCTCGCCGAATGCCTTCTGGCACCTCTCGGCCCAACGCAGAGACAGGCGCATCGCCTTTTCGGCGACCTTGTCCTCGCAGGGCAAGGACACGCACTCATCGAGTTGCATGACGATATCGGAGCCCAGCAGGTTCTGGATCTCGACGGACCGCTCGGGGCTCATCTCGTGGCGCGAGCCATCGATGTGGGACTGGAAGACCACGCCTTGTTCGGTGATCTTGCGCAGTTGCGAAAGCGACATGACCTGAAAGCCGCCTGAATCAGTCAGGATCGGGAAAGGCCAGTTCATGAACCTGTGCAGGCCGCCGAGCCGCGCGATGCGCTCCGCCGAAGGCCGCAGCATCAGGTGATAGGTGTTGCCGAGCACGACATCGGCCCCGAGCGCCTTGACCTGATCCGGATACATGCCCTTGACGGTCGCGGCTGTGCCGACCGGCATGAAGGCCGGTGTCCGGATCACGCCGCGCGGCATGCGGATTTCGCCGGTTCGCGCCGCCCCATCCGTGGTGTGCAGGTGCAGGCCGAACGGCACGGGAGCCGCTGTCGGAGAGGTCACCAAACCGCCCTCACCGGCCCGGCCAGACCGCAACCCCGATCAGCCACGGATGCAGCCAGCGTGCAAACACGAACCACAGAACGAGGCCCGCGCCGATGGCCGACCAGTCCCGCGTCGTGAACCCGCCCGGTGCCACCGGCAGTGTCACGCCGGCCCGGCGCTTCAGCGAGATACGCGCCATCACTGCCCAGGCAAGAAAACCGCCGAACAGCAGGATGCTGCCAAGATCGCCGTTCGAGATCAGATGCGCCGTTGCCCAGATCTTCACCGCCAGCAGCATAGGATGCTTCACCGCTGTGTGAATGCGACCGCCGGAGTTCGTGGCCGCCAGCAGCACGAAGATCGGCAGGTTGAGCAGCAGCGCCAGATGCTTCGTCCACATCGGCGGCGACCAGATCTGGATCAAGCCGGAAGCGCGATAGATTCCGAAGCCATAGATGATCAGTCCAAAACCGATCAGCGATGCAGCCGTATAGGCCCCCTTGTAGCCGCCCTCGCCCAGCCGATCGATCAACCCCGAACGCACGCCACGCGCCATGCTGAGCGCATGCGTGCCGAGAAAAAGCACAAGGCCGAGAATGAGCAGCAGCATCGGACACTCCTT
>JAIYDY010000123.1 GCA_027487245.1 Hyphomicrobiales bacterium | reverse complement strand
TCTTCCGTGATGTTCGTGCGCTGCAGGACGCCAGCAGCATAGCCATCCTGCCGGATGGCGTTGGCTTCGAGCTGGCCGACATTCTGTGTCGAGTTGACCTGTTTCATGCCGCTGCCGGCTGCGCCGGCATCGAGGCTGACACCGGTGATGATGACGCCGTTGACGTTGACGGGCGGCAGTGCCGTGACGGGTGCCGAGGTGAGATTGCCGTTGGCATCGAAGGCAAAGGATCCGGCAGCGCCCGCGCGGGTCCACATGGCGGCAGCGCCTGTCGCAGACGGGTTGGTCTGGGCATAGAGGCTCCAGGTGTCGGTCCCGAGGCCGGCGGTTTCCTTTGCCCAGGCCAGACGGACTGGGGCCGGGCGTCCGAGGGTGTCATAGGCGGTGATGGTGCCGCCCTGGATCGAACGCGCCTCGAATGTGGCGGTGTCCGATGCGGCGATCGTGGCCAGCGTGGCCGGGCTGGCCGGATAAGTTGCTGCAGGCCCGATCAGTTCGGAGCCGGGGGCGCCGTTCGCGGCTTGATAGGCACTCGTCTGTGGTGTTGCCGGCAACGTTGCGCGGTAGTCGATGGTCGTGGTGGCGCGCGGCGGCAGGGAATCATTGGGGATGCGGATCACCGAGGGTTCGGATGCCGACGGGGTGCCTGTGGTCGGGTTGATGTTGAGGCCCTTCAGAAAATAGCCAGCGCCATTGACCAGATAGCCGTTGCGATCGAAGTCGAAATCCCCACGGCGGGTGTAAAGATTGCTCTGGCTGAAGTTTGGCGCGCCGTTCAGTTCACCGAGCTTCTCGGCCACGATGAAGAAGCCGTCACCGTTGATGGCGACGTTGGTGGCGATCGACGTACTGGAAATGTCGCCCTGCACCGAGTTGGTGGCGGATGAGCGGGCCAGGACCGAGCCGGCCAGTTCGCGGTTCTGGGGCGTGTCAGGGATCAGGTCGACAAAGCTGGTTTCCAGCCGCTTGAAGCCGGTGGTGCGCGAGTTGGCGATGTTGCCGGAAATGTTTTCCAGCGCGTAGGACTGCGCCCGGAGGCCCGACAGCGCGGTGGTCATTGCACCAAAAACGCCCATGAAACGTATCCTTCCCAGATCGCGGCGCGACGGCACCGCACACATCAACTGGACCGGGCGTTGCAGCCATCGTGCCATCACTGTTGGCACGTCTTTTCAATGGCTTGGATGGTGAATGTTCCGTTACACCGGCAAGGACAGGCCTGCGCAACCGGTCAGGTCGGCAGGATTTGCCGGGTGCTGTGGACCAACCCATGCTAGGACTGGTACCGGTGCCGTTGGCGGAGCAGGGCAGGCAGCCATTGGGCAGCCTGCAAGTCATCAGTCCGGACCGGATCAACGAGGATCATGGATGGCGCGCACGCAGGCCGAGGTATCACGGCAGGACTGGACCGTGACGGTATCGTCGGGTGGTCGCATCACCCTGCCGCTGGCGGTGCGGAACATCCTTGGCCTGGAGGCAGGCGATCAGGTGCGCTTTTCCGCGACACCGGAAGGCTTCCTGATCGGGAAGGTCGTCGCCGGAGCGCCCGTCGATCCGATTGCCGATCTGGCCGATCCGAGCCTTGAAATCGACGATTGGTCCTACCGCGAAACCTGACGCGTCACGGGCCTCAGCCGCCGACGCCGCCATCGTTCAGATGGCACGCACTCACATGCCCCGGCGCAATCTCCCGAAGCGCTGGCCGCTCCTGGGCGCAGCGCGGCCCTGCCATCGGGCAGCGCGGATGGAAATGGCAGCCTGTGGGTGGGTTGAGCGGCGAGGGGATTTCCCCCTTGAGCGGGGCAAAGCGCTTGTGGCGCGAGGCCAGTGTCGGCACGTTGGCCAGAAGGGCCTGTGCGTAGGGATGGTTCGGGCCGCGAAACAGGTCGGCAGCGGACGCGGCCTCGACGACACGGCCCAGATACATGATCACGACCTTGTCCGAGAGATGCCGGACAACGCTGAGGTCATGGCTGATGAACAGGTAGGTCAGCTTGAGATCCTGCCTGAGCTTCATGAACAGGTTGAGCACCTGCGCCTGGATCGAGACATCAAGTGCGGCGACGCTTTCGTCGCAGACCAGAAAGCGGGGATTGACCGCCAGCGCCCGCGCGATGCCGATGCGGGCGCGCTGGCCGCCCGAGAACTGGTGCGGATAGCGGCGGCGGTAGGTCGGATCGAGGCCGACACGTTCCAGCACATTCTCGACATAAGCTTCCTGCTCGGCCTTGCTGACCAGTCCGTGAAAGACCGGGGCCTCGCCGACGATGTCGGTGACGCGCATGCGCGGGTTGAGCGAGGACATTGGATCCTGGAAGATCATCTGCACAGCCAGGGTCGCGGCCTTCTTCGCAGGCCCGCCCAGCGCCGAAACCGGCGTGCCCTGCCACAGCATCTCGCCGGAACTGGGCGCATGGATGCCGGCCACGACGCGGCCAAGGGTGGACTTGCCGCAGCCCGACTCGCCGACGAGGCCCACGACCTCGCCCTCCATGATGCCGAGATCGACGCTATCGACCGCATGCACGACCTGCTCGCGGTTGCTGGCACCCATCAGGTTGGCGATGCGGGCCGCCGCGTCCAGCGGCTTGACGAAGCGCTTGGAGACGTCTTTCAGCTCGACCAGCGGGGTTGGTGCATGAGCATTCATCAGGCGGCCACCTTGGGTGCATCGAGCGGATGGTGGCAGCGGGCGGCGCGATCTGGCCCGTGCGACAGGCTTTCCGGAGCCACCGTGCGGCAGACATCGCTTGCCAGCGTGCAGCGCGGGGCGAAGGCGCAGCCCTGAGGCAGGCGCGCCAGCGAGGGTGTGGCGCCGGGAATCTGCATCAGCGGCTGGCCGGGCACCCCTGCGGACGGCAGCGAGCCGAGCAGGCCGCGGGTATAGGGGTGGATCGGCGCATCGAGCAGGGCATCGACCGGCCCCGTCTCGACAATGCGGCCCGCATACATCACGGCGACACGCTGGGCGAGGCCGGCGATGACCGTGAGATCGTGGGTGATCCAGATCAGCGCGGTGCCTGTCTCGGCACAAAGCTGCTGCATCTCGGCGAGGATCTGGCTCTGGATGGTGACATCGAGCGCGGTCGTCGGCTCGTCACAGACGATCAGCGAGGGGCTGTTGAGCAGCGCTGTAGCAATGGCGACGCGCTGGCGCATGCCGCCGGAGAACTGGTGCGGATAGGCGGACAGGCGCTCGTCGGGCGAGGGAATGCCGACGCGGGCAAGCGCATCACGGGCACGGGCGCGGGCCGCCTTCTCCGAGACGTTCTCATGGGCGGTGATGGCCTCGATCATCTGGGTGTCGATGCGCAGCACCGGGTTGAGCGTCATCATCGGGTCCTGGAAGATCATGGCAACCTCGCGGCCCCGGACCTTGCGCATCTCGTCATCGGACAGGCCGACGAGTTCCTTGCCGTTCAGCTTGATCGAGCCGTCGACGATCTTCCCCGGCGGGTCGATCAGGCCCATGATCGAGAAGCCGGTGACCGACTTGCCCGAACCGGACTCGCCCACCAGGCCGAGCACCTCGCCCTTGTTGACATGAAACGAGATGCCATCGACCGACTTCACCGTGCCTGCACGGGTGAGGAAGTGGGTCTTGAGGTTCTCGACGGCGATGACGGGGCCTTGCATCACTTTTCCAGCCTCGGGTTGAGCACGTCGCGGATGCGGTCGCCCATCAGGTTGATCGAGACGATGGTGAGCAGCAGCGCGAGGCCCGGAAAGAAGCTGATCCAGTAGCTGCCGGACAGCATGTACTGGAAGCCGTTGGCGATCAGCACGCCCAGCGAGGGCTCGGTCTGCGGCAGGCCAACGCCAAGGAAGGACAAGGTCGCCTCCAGCGCGATGGCGTGGGCCGTCTGCACCGTGACGATGACGATCACCGGGGCGAGGCAGTTGGGCATGATGTGGCGAAAGACGACGCGGGCATTGGACAGGCCGAGCGATTGTGCCGCCTCGACATATTCCTTGCGGCGCTCGACCAGCGCGTTACCGCGGACGGTGCGGGCATAATAGGCCCACTGCACCACCACGAGCGCGAAGATGATCTTGTCGACGCCCTTGCCCAGCGCCGCGACGAGGATCAGCGCGATCAGCACGGCCGGCAAGGACAGTTGCAGGTCGACGATGCGCATCAGGATGGTTTCCACCCGCCCGCCGGCATAGGCCGCGATCAGCCCCACCGCCATGCCGATCGAGGCGGCGATCAGGCCCGACAGGAAGCCGACCATCAGCGAGATGCGCAGGCCATAGAGAATGCCGGAATAGAGATCGCGCCCGACGCCATCGGTGCCGAGCCAGGTGGTGAAGCCCTCGCCGGCCACCGAGCCGGGCTTGAGGCGCGAATCCATCAGGTCGACGCTGCGCAGGTCATAGGGGTTCTGCGGCGTGATCAGCGGCGCGAGCAGGGCCAGCGCCACGATGATGCTGAACAGGATCAGGCCGGCAACAGCCACCTTGTCCTCGAAGAAGCCCTTGCGGAAGCGCGTGAACGGCGTCTCTTCCTTCGGCACCGGCGTGGCTGCGCCGGCAAGCATGGCAGGGCTGATCGGAGTGTCGGTCATGGCAAGCTCCTCACGCCTTGGCCTCGGTCAGCCGGACGCGGGGGTCCAGCACCGAGTAGAGCACATCGACCACCAGGTTGATGACCACGAACAGGACGACCACGACCATGACATAGGCCACGATGACGGGTCGATCGAGGCGCTGGATGGCTTCGAGCAGCAGCTTGCCCATGCCCGGCCAGGCGAAGATGGTTTCGGTGACGACCGAGAACGCGACGAGGCTGCCGAACTCCAGCCCCAGTACCGTGACGATGGGGATCATGATGTTCTTGAGGATATGGACGCCGACGATGCGGCGCTGCGACAGGCCCTTGGCGCGCGCAAACTTGACGTAGTCCATCAGCGCCGCCTCGCGCACCCCGGCGCGGGCCAGCCGGATGACCAGCGAAATCTTGAGCAGTGCAAGGTTGAGCGCCGGCAAGGCGATGTAGGTCCAGCCATTGAGGCTCAGCAGCGATGTCTCGATCCCCAGAACGCGGACCGTGTCGCCGCGGCCCGTTGCAGGCAGCCAGCCCAGCATGATCGAGAAGAACATGATCAGCATCAGCCCGACCCAGAAGGTCGGCAGCGAGAAGCCGAGGATCGACACCGCCATGATGCCCTTGGCAAGGCGGGTTTCCGGCTTGAGGCCGGCATAGACGCCGAGCGGCATGCCGATCAGGATGGCCATGAACAGCGCCACCAGCGCCAGTTCCATGGTGGCCGGCATGCGGCTGAGGATGAGCTTGATGGCCGGCTCGCCATGGACGAAGGAACGGCCCATGTCGCCTTGCAGGGCATTGCCGACAAAGTAGATGAACTGCTCCCAGATCGGCTTGTCGAGGCCGAGCGCGATCTTGGTCGCTTCCACGGCCGATTGATCCATCTCCGGCGAGATCAGCATCCAGACCGGATCGCCGATGACGTTGACGCCGAAGAACACGATCACGACCATCACGCCGATGACCAGCATGGCCTGCCCGATGCGCCGGATGATGAAGGCAAGCATGAGAAGTCCTCGAGACGGGGAGGTGTTGGCAGCCACAGTCATCCCGGCTCAAGGCCGGGATGACCGGTGTCACGCGTGAGCCGTCAGCGCGTGATGCCAGTGGCGAGCGTGTACTCGTCAGCGCGCGCGGTGACCTTGATGCCCTTCCTCGAGGCCCAGACGTTGGTCTGGTAATGGGACGGGATGATGCCGAGATCGTTCATCGACAGTTCCGAGGCGCGTGCGAGCAGGGCGGCGCGCTTGGTGTTGTCGACGGTGCGCAGGGCTTCTGTCAGCACCTCGTCCATGGCCTTGTTGGAATAGCGGCCGCGGTTGGCGGCGCCCCAGCCGCGGGTGCGGTCGAAGGTGCCGACGAGAGCCTGGAGCGAGCCGGAGGTCTCGCCGGTGCCGGCGCCCCAGCCGACCAGGATGAAGGAAAACTCCGGATCGCCATTCGCACCCTGCGAGGCGCGGGTGAAGAAGTTGGCCGGCGGAATCGTCTCGATCTCGATGTCGATGCCGAGACGCGTATACATCTGGGCGGCGGCTTCCAGGATCTTGGTGTCGTTGGTGTAGCGGCCGTTCGGGCCGTGCATCTTCATCTTGAAGCCGTTGGGGAAGCCGGCATCGGCGAGCAGCTTGCGTGCACCGGCCAGATCGAACGGGGTCGGCTTCAGCGTCTGCGAGGTACCGAAGAAGCTCGACGGCAGCACCTGTTCGGCCGGCACGGCCTGGCCTTCCATGATGCGGTCGACGATGGCCTGGCGGTTCAGAGCCATGGACAGCGCCTGGCGGACGCGCAGGTCACGCAGCGGGTTCTTGATCGGCGAGCCGTCCTTGGCGGTGATGAAAGGCGACGTCTCGCGGAAGTGGTCGAGATGGAAGTAGATCACGCGGTTCGAGAGTTCCTCGACCACGGAGAGGTTGGCGTTGCTCTTGAGGCGGGCCATGTCAGAGGGCGGAACGCCCTCGATCACGTCGACGTCGCCGGCCAGGATGGCGGCCACGCGGGTCGGGGCTGCGGTCAGGAAGCGGAAGCTGACCTTTTCCCAGTCCGGCTTCTTGCCCCAGTAGGCGTTGTTGCGCTCCATGACGACGCGGTCGCCGGGCCTGAACTCGCTGTACTTGAATGGACCCGTGCCGCCCTGGCATTTCAGGGCATTGAAATCCTCGGTGGAGAGGGTTTCGGCGCAGGCCTTGGAGACGATCCCGAAGGTGGACAGGCTCGTCGGAACCAGCGGGGCGGGAGCCGTGGTTTTGATGCGAATGGTGTGGCTGTCGACCTTCTCGATGGTCTGGCCGGCGATGAACGGCGCGAAGCTCGACGGCGAGCGCGGCACAGCGGGCAGGCGCTTGAAGGTGGCGAGCACGTCATCGGCGGTGAAATCCGAGCCGTCGAAGAACTTGACGCCGCGGCGCAGCTTGAATTCCCAGGTGTTGTCGTCCAGCGTCTTCCAGCTTTCGGCGAGGCTCGGCTCCAGCGCCTGCTTCTCATTCTGGCCGACGAGGGTCTCGAAGACCTGCCGCGACAGCATATTGTTGGGGCTGAGGTTGTGATAGTGCGGGTCGATGGAGCTGGGCTCTGCCGACAGGCCGATGCGCAGTTCCTGGGCCTGCAAGGCGCTGATCGCCGAACCCATGGTGAGCGCGGCCGTTGCAGCCAGCGCCAGAAGCCTGATGGATGTCATCGAGATAGTCTCCCTGTTCAAGTGGCGCGGCGGTCCGTTCATCGGGGCCTTGCTGCGCGTCCGATCGACAAATCTGCATGTGTGACGCGCAGGAGCAAGGGGCATGCCGCGCGATTGGTCCGTTTCCCCAGTAAATATACGGTTCTGTTATTTGTCATCCTGATTCAAATAAATATCACGCATACTTCTATGTGATGGAAGGCGGATCTCGCGCACGACCGTGATCGGGAGGGCGCTGCGCAGACAGATTCCGCGATCCGTGCCACAGGTCCTGCCGCACCCAGCCTTCGGTGGTCTGCTGGCTCGGAGCGGGCGTTTGACATCCCGTCTATGTGACGATAGCATTTGAAGGATGTTAAGCTATAATCAAAACGTATAGTTCCATGTCTGCCGATGACGATGCCGGCGATGGCCGGCCGAGCTTGCGTGAGCTTGAGGTCCTGCGTGCGCTGATCCAGTCGCGCAAGACAACCTCGGCGGCGGTCAGTCTTGGCGTCTCGCAGCCAGCCATTTCCCGAGCCATCGCCTCGCTTGAGGGGCGCATGGGCCGCAGCCTGTTCAGCCGGGAGGGTGGCCGGCTGATCCCCAATGCCGATGCCTTCGCGCTGGAGGAGGAGGCCCGCCCGATCTTCGCCGCCCTCGACCGCATCAGGGTCTGGCCTGATGGCGTTGCCCGGCAAGGTGTATTGCGTGTCGCGGTGTCGCCGACGCTGGCGCAGTTCCTGCTGCCTGACATCCTCGCGCAATTGCGCATCGAGCAGCCAGACCTGACCATTCATGTCGAGATCGGCACCAACACCGCGGTGGTGGCGTCGGTGGCCGACCGGCTGGCCGATATCGGCATCGCCGACACGCCGTTGCACCATCCGGGTGTGCGGGCCGAGGTGATGCGCGAGGCGCTGGCCCATTGCCTGATGCCGGAAGGTCATCCGCTCGCGGCGCGGGACGTCATCGTGCCGGCGGATTTCCACGAGCAGCCGATGATCGCGCTGGCCCGGCGCTTTCCCTCGCGGGTCGAGGGGGACCGCCATTTTGCCAGTGCCGGGGCCCAGCCCCGGGTCGTCGCCGAGGCGGCCACCTCCGCCTTCGTGGCCGAACTGGTGCGCCGGGGTGTCGGCCTTGCGCTGGTCAACCCGTTTCCGTTGACGCTCGGCAACGGGCTGGCAGGACTGGTGGCGCGCCCGTTCCGGCCGGCGATCCACTACGTCACGATGCTGCTGTTCCCGGCCGCCGGCGCGGCATCCCCTGCCGCGCGGCATTTCGCCGATGCCATCAAGTCAAGCCAGCCCGAGGACGGGCTGACCACGCCGGTTCGATAGGACACGACCATGAGCCCTGACACCACGCCGGAGATGTCGGCGACGCTGGAGATTCTGACGACACTGGTCGGGTTCGACACCACAAGCCGGCATTCCAACCTGGCGCTGATCGACTGGACCGAAGCCTATCTCGCCCGCCATGGCATCGCCGCGCACCGGACGCCGGACCCGACCGGGCAGAAGGCCTCTCTGTTCGCCAGCATCGGGCCAAAGGACCAGCCCGGCTATGTGCTCTCCGGCCACACCGATGTGGTGCCGGTGGACGGGCAGGTCTGGGCCAGCGATCCTTTCACGCTCAGCGTGAGGGACGGGAAGGCCTACGGGCGCGGCGCGGTCGACATGAAGGGTTTTCTGGCCTGCTGCCTTGCGGCCGTCCCGGCGATAGTGGCGGCTCCGCTCGCAAAGCCGATCCATCTGGCGCTGTCCTATGACGAGGAAGTGGGCTGTGTCGGGGTCAGGCCAATGCTGCATCGCATGGCGGAAGGCGCGTTCGGCATTGCCCCGCCGCTGGCGGCCTTCATCGGCGAGCCGACTTCGATGAACGTCGTGATCGGCCACAAGGGCAAGCGCAGCATCCGTGTGCGCGTGCGCGGCAGCCATGCGCATTCCTCGCTGGCACCACTCTATGTCAATGCCGTCGAGTTCGGCGCACGGCTGGTCGGGTTCATCCGCGATCAGGCCGAGCGGTTGGCGGCGACAGGTGCGCGCGATGGCCTGTACGACATCACCCATTCGACCGCGCATGTGGGGATGTTCTCAGGGGGCACGGCGCTGAACATCGTGCCGGCCAGTGCCGAGATCGTCTATGAATACCGGGTGATCGCCCAGGACGATGCCGATGTGCTGGTCGAGGAGGCACGGGCCTATGCCCGCGACGTGCTGGAGCCGAAGATGCGCAGCGTCGATCCGGCGGCGGGCATCGACTTCGAGGTCTACACCAGCTTTGCCGGGCTCGACACCGAGCCGGGGGCGCCGGTGGTGTCGCTGGCCAAACGGCTGGCCGGGCGCAACGACCATAGCAAGGTGGCGTTCGGCACCGAAGCCGGGCTGTTCACCGCGATCGCCGGCATTCCGGCCGTGGTGATCGGTCCCGGCTCGATCGAGCCGGCCCACAAGGCGGACGAATTCATCGGGCTCGACGAACTGGCGCAGTGCAACCGGTTTCTCGCCAGGCTCGTGGCAGAGGCCTGTGGCTCAACGGGATGATCCGGAACGGAGCGGACGAGTTCCCTCGTCGCCATCGGAGCGCACTGGATGGCTTCGCTGCGCTCGCAATGACGCGGTCAGCGAGATTTGATGCAGCCTGCTAGAACGCCTTGAAGGTGATGATCGTGTGGGTGTCCTGGATTTCGGGCACCGTCTGCACGTTCTGGGCGATGAAGTGGCCGATGTCGACATCCTTGGGGATGTGGAACTTGGCCAGGATGTCGTAGTTTCCTGCTGTCGAGTAGATCTCCGAGGCGATCTCGCGGTCGGCAAGCGCTGTGGCGACCTCGTAGGTCTTGCCAAGCTTGCATTTGATCTCGACGAAGAATGTCTGCATGGCGGCTCTCCGGTTCCTGTGCCCCGGCATAAACGATCCTGAGACGGGATCAAGCGCCGCACAGGGCCGCGATGCGTGCCGTCATAGGGCTGGCCGGGTCGGCGAGCGGGGCGATCGCCGTGAAGTGGTTGGCTCCGGGGATTTCCTCATAGCGCGTGACGACGCCTTCAAGCCCCCAGACATCGACGAGGCGGCGGCTTTGCCGGAGGTATTCCTCGCTTTCCTCACCGCCGACCACGGCATCGAAGCTCAGGCGCGAGGGCGCGGGCCAAAAGAACGGGCTCTGCGACTCGGCCTCTTCGAAGCCGAGCCCGAGGGCCGTGTTGATGGTGGTTTCGGTCAGCGGCTTGAGGTTGTAGAGCCCGGAAATGCCATAGCCAGCCTCCACCACGTTCTGCGGCAGGTCGGCGAGAACCAGACGCCAGTCGGTGGCCAGCATGCAGGCGGCGAGATGGCCGCCGGCGGAATGGCCGTAGCAAACCAGCGGCAGGCCGAAGCGCTGGTGCAGCATGGCACAGGCATAGCGCGTCTCGCCGACGATGTCGGCAATGGTGACCACGGGACACAGGTTGTAGCCGACCACGGCCACGGCCACGCCGCGCTGGTTGAGGCCGCGCGCCATATGGCTGAAGAAGGAGGGATCGAGCGCCTGCCAGTAGCCGCCATGGAAGAACACGGCGAGCGCGCGGCCCGTCATGTCGACGGGTCGGAAGAGATCATAATACTGGCGTTCAGCCGGACCATACGACACGCCGAGTTCGCATGAGGCCGTCCCGCGATAGGCAGCCGCATCGCGCGCCCAGCCGGCAATGATCGCCGGATGCTCGGGAACACGGGCGCGGTTGTTGTATTCGGTCTCGTAGTCGGCCATCCGGACACCTCTCCCGCCAATGTAAGGCAGTCCGCCGCCAATGGCGAGCCGCGAAGCGCTGCCGGAAGCCGTCTGTGGTCAGCCAAACCGCTTTGACATGACGGGCCGGTTCGGACATCACCGGGCGGCTGACAGGGAGAATGCCATGGACAATCCGATCCTCGTCGAGGTCACGCGCGGACGTGCCGTGGAATCGCGGCATCGCGGTTCGCTGGTGGTGGTCGATGCCGATGGCGGCGTCGTGCTGGCTGCCGGCGATGTCACGCGACCGGTGTTTCCGCGTTCTGCCGTGAAAGCCTTGCAGGCGCTGCCGCTGGTCGAAAGCGGCCTGGCCGACAGCTTTGGGCTGAGCGACGCCGAAATCGCGCTGTGCTGCTCCTCGCACTCGGGCGAGGCCCACCACGTGGCGGCCTCCGCCGCCATGCTGGCCAAGGCCGGGCGCGATGTCTCCTGCCTCGAATGTGGCAGCCATTGGCCAATGAATGACAAGGTGGCCCGCGCGCTCGCCGTGAGCGGGGGTGAGCCTTCGGCCCTGCACAACAATTGCTCGGGCAAGCATGCCGGCTTCGTCTGCCTTGCCTGCGGGCTTGACGAGGATCCTGCCGGCTACATCAAGGCCGGCCACCGGGTGCAGCGCGAGGTGCGCGGCGCGCTGGTCGACATGACGGGAGCTGCCCATGACGAGGCACTGGCCGGCATCGATGGCTGTTCGATTCCGACCTACGCCATCAGCCTCACCGCCATGGCGCTGGGGTTCGCACGCTTCGGTGCAGGCGGCGGCAGGGGCGCAACGATGGGCCCCGAGCGGGCGCGTGCCGCAGCCCGGATCCGGGCTGCCGTAGCGGCAAACCCGCATATGGTGGCAGGAACCGGGCGTTTCGACACGGTGGTTATGGGCGCACTCGGCGAGCGTGCATTCACCAAGACCGGGGCGGAAGCGGTGTTCTGCGCAGCGCTGCCGGAGCATGGCTACGGCATCGCACTCAAGATCGACGATGGCGGCACACGTGCGTCAGAAGCGGTGATGGCGAGCCTGTTGGCGCGCCATCTGGCACTCGAAGGGGAGGCGGCCCGCATCGTCGGCGACATCGCGCACCTGAGGATGCGCAACTGGAACGGGATCGAGGTTGGTCAGGTCAGGGTTGTCGGCCTTTAGGGCCGCCATGCCCGGGCAGAGACGCCTGTCCCGGCTCAGGCGGCGTCGGGCGCGGTCGGGGCGTCAACGCGCACGCGCAGGCCCGATGCGATCTCGCGGTTGATGTTGATCAGCACCTGAAGCTTGGCAGGATTGACGTCGTTCATGGCTGTCAGCACGATCGTGTGGTTGAAGATGAACATGCCAAGGCCGATGATGTTGCGCTTGATGTCCAGCGGCAACTGGCTCTCATCGTCGCTGACGGCCGCCACAAGGATCGTCCAGATCTTGCGATTGATCACAAGGGCCGCGTCAAGCTCGTCCTTCTTCTCGTCCCAGTTGTCCTTGATCGCCTGCAGGCGGGCTGCCGACTTGATCAGGACATGGGCTTCGAGATCACGTGGGCTGGTTGGTGCCGCTTGGGCTGTCTTCGCGTAGGCGTTGGCCGCGTAGGACATGGGCTAGGAGCTCGCTCTCGTATGTGATCAGTTTCTTCGCTGCTTTCAGAGCTTTGTAGAGGTCACCATTTAAGATGCGGTTATTGAGTTCGCTGATCGCGGGGGCGGAACTGGGCACAGCTTCCAGAAACTCGCGCACCAGTGTGAAATAGATCTCGTGGTGCTTGGCCACATCCTGGTCGAGATACATCAGCTGCACCGCAAGGTAGATGCGCTTGGCCGGCGTGTCCGCCGTCCTGTGCGTCAGGATATCCTTTTCACGCAGGATCGGGGCCTCGCCCTCGATGAACAGGCGGGTGCGCTGGTCATCGGCGCGGATCACCACGGTGCCGATGATGATGCGTTCATGCGGCTTCAGCTCGACTTTCAGCGCCATGGCTATGGTCCTTGCCCCTCGGGCGGGTTGCGGGCGGGGGCCTCGATCAGCCGAACAGCCGGAGGATGGCCTGGTCGGACTGCGATGCCAATGAGAGGGCCTGCGTGGACAGCTGCTGGCGTGTCTGCAAGGCCAGAAGATTGGCGCCTTCCTCGTTGAGGTCGGCGACGACCAGATTGTCGGCACCCATCTTCATCAGCTTCACCGCTTCCTTGGTGAAGGATTCCCGGACGGTCGCCACGGTGTTGTTGGCTCCGAAGGTGGCAGCCTGTGCCCGGATGATCTTGATGGATTCGGTCAGCCTGGCGATGCCGGCGTTGATCTCGGTGTCGGACTGCATCGAGCGCCGGGTGTCAGTGGTCGAAAGTCCGATCCCGGCGGAATCAAAGACGACACCCCGGACGACCATGCGGGTCGTGGCATCCTCGTTGAAGACCATGTCGAGGCTCTGCCCATAGAGCAGGTTGGTGCCGTTGTAGCCGGAATCGCGGGCCGCAAAGGTGATCTGCTGGAGGATGTCGTTGTATTGCTCGGCGAACTTGGCGCGGGTCTGGTTGGTGGCTGCGGTGATGCTGCCTGTATCGGTGGGTGTCGAGCCCGTGAGCGGCGGCTCGAACGTGCCGAACAGGCTGTTGAGATTGGTGGGCAGGGCAGGCAGGACCGCGGCAGCCGGTGTCCATTGCAGGCGCAGTGTGCCCATGGTGGTGTTATCGATGATCAGGCGGCCACCGGCATCGATCGAGGCGTTGACGTAGCGCTCGCCGGTGGTGGCATTGTTGTTGGCCGGACTGGCATTGATGGCCGCCACCAGATCCTGCGCCGTGTTGATGCCTGGCGCGACACCTGGAATCGTGAAGTTCATCGTAGTCGCGGCCACGACCGGATTGGATGGCACCGTGAAGGTGACCGCCATCTGGTCGCCGGCCCTGAGCGGGCCCGGAGGCGTCGCCGAGTCGAGCAGGTTCGGATTGGTGTTGAAGTCGATCGCGCGGCGGTTGGTGAGATCCATGCCGGAGCCAAGCTTGGCGTTGGTGGCACTCGAGTTCAGGGCAGTGCGCAGGCCGGCCTGCATCTGCTCGACCATGCGGGTGATCGCTTTCAGGCCATTGTCGGCGGCCTCGATCGTCTTGATGCCGAGGCCCATGTTGTCGAGCAGGCGGGTGAGGTCCTTGCCCCGCATCGACAGCCCTTCGGACTGGAAATAGTTCAGCGGATCATCGAGCGCCGAATTGACCTTGCGTCCGGTCGAGAGGCGGACCTGGGTCTTGTCCTGAAGCGCGGAAGCATTCTGGAGAGACAGCAGGTTGCTGCGGATGCCTTTTGAAAGAACAATGTCGTTCATCGGATCGGTTGTCCCATTCTGGACCAGCGATCCTTCTGAATCGCCTGATACCGATCATGATTTGTTAACCTTAACAGATCGTAAACCCTGAGACGGTTGTGGGTGCCTTTGCTCGGGACAACGAAAAGGCCGGGTTGTGGCCCGGCCTGTGCGCGTGTCGTGAGCGGTGGGAAGCTGCCGTGGCGCGTCAGCCCGGCTTGCGGGCGTAAAGCTCCATCTGGGCCTTGTAGCGCCCGGGAATGTCGAACAGCTCGACCGCGAAGCCCTGCCGGGCCAGCAAGGTCGACAGCGAGGCGCGCGTGAAGTTGTGGTGGTGCTCGATTTCCATCCAGTAGGGATTGGCCGAGGCCTGGTCCATCAGCCGCCAACTCGACGAATCCATGTTCGGCAGCGAGATGATCAGCAGGCCGCCCGGTGCCAGCAGCTCATAGGCGTGGGCGAGCGCCCCGCGGGGGAAGATCATGTGCTCCAGCACGTCGAACATCGAGATCACCGTGACAGGCGTCTCCGCCCTCGCGGCCATGAACTCGCTTTGGGCGGCGGCATAGCCGAGCTTCTGGATGGCGGCCACAGGCTCTGCCCGCGCATCGAGGCCGAGTGCAGCGAAGCCGAATTCCGACGCGGTCATGACCAGTGCCCCGTCGCCGCAGCCGACATCGAGCCAGGTCGGCATCGCCGGGCCGGCCATGGCGGAGGCATAGCCGCCCATGAGGCGCAACGCGTTCTGCACGGTGGGCCGCCAGACCTGGCGCTTCTGGTCTGGATCGCCGCCTGCAACCTGCGACGGATGCGACTTGCGGAACACTTCGGCGAGGCCCGCCTCGGTCCAGTAGTGCTGGGTGAAGATGTGGCTGCAATCATCGCAGCGCATCCAGTCCAGTGTTGGTGGCAGGCGATCATGCCAGTTCGGATATTGCGCGGTGCTGGCAGCGCCAACGGCGGCAAGGCTCGGACTGTCGCACAGCGGGCAGCAGGCATAGGGGGTGCGCAGTCTGGCGAAGGCATCTGCGGGTGGGGCAAAAGGTGCGTTCATGACTTGTCGCTCCTTGCGGGTCAGCGGGGCTGGGCGAGGCGCTGCTGGCGGGCAGCCTTGCGCTCGCCAAAGCCCTGCACGTAGGCGACATGGCTGCCTTCAGGCAGCTTGCCGCGCTTCACGAGTTCGAGGATGCAGCGGATCGACAGATCGATGCTGTCATAGATCACCTCCGCCATGTAGGCAGTGCGGCGCAGCGTTTCGTCATCGACCGTTTCAGGGTGGACGATGTCGCGGATGTAGACGATGTCTGCCTCCAGCAACTGGTTGAGCGGGCGGCGGAAATCGTTGCCGAGCAAGGTGGGCGCGATGATCCAGCGCTTGGCGGCATACATGTGGTGGGGGATGAACCCTTTGGTCCGCATGAAACAGTCGATGTCGCCAAGGGTCGCCTGGTTCTTGTAGAGTGCGACGAACGAGACCTCGATCTGCACCATCGCCAGTTCATCGAGCTTGCTGCCGCCATTCTGAAGGATCATCAGTTCCGATCCCTGCACGTCGATCTTGATGAAGTGCAGTGGCTCGACCTCCGAAACGTCCTCAAGGCGGGAGGTCGGCATCGGCACCTTGCGCTCGACCACGCCCCAAGGCTCGAAGCCGTTGAAGAAATTCAATGCCGCCGGGTCTGGCTCGAGCAGCGAGGTCATGCCGGCCGGGCAGATGTGCAGCGTGTGCTCGTGCCCGTCACCGAGGGCGATGGGCAGATAGGTCTGACGCTGGTTGTTGCGCTTGACGAGTTCGGCGAAGAATTTCTCCTCGGGCTCGAAGCCATAGCGGTGGGCGAAGCCACGCATGGCAAGGTCATCGAAGGCGTTGATTTCGCCATAATCGGCCGCGCCGATGTCGGCGAGGGCGACCGGCCGTTCGAGGCCGAGGAAAGTCTTCAGCCATTCGTGGTCAGGCGCCAACGCGAAGGCCGGGGCCAGGCTCTGGGCGATGCCGCCAAGGGTCGGCATGGCCGCCGCCGGCTGCGCGAAGCTGAGGGATTGCGGCTTGGGGCTCTGGGCGCTCATGGGTCGGCTTCCTGCTGGGGCCAGCCGCTCCCGCGAAGCGCTGCGTGCGCCGGCCTGTCAGGGGTAATCCGATCATGGTTAACGCATCGTTTGCTTTTGGCGCGTAACGCTGGGGCGGAACGTGAAACCAGCATCCAAGGATCTGCACAATGTCGACGCGCGAATGCGGTTCCTGCTCGCTGTGCTGCAAGGTGCTTGACGTGCCGGCGGTCTACAAGCCGGCGGGCCAGTGGTGCCGGCATTTCCGGGCGGGCAGCGGCTGCGATATCCATCAGCTTCGGCCCAAGCCGTGCCGCGAGTTTTCCTGCCTGTGGCTGGCCGAGGACTGGCTGGGCGATGAGTGGAAGCCCAGCACCTCCAAGTTCGTGATGGCCTGGGAATATGACGGCGAGTGCCTGACGATCTATCCGGACCCGAAGGCGCCGAACTCCTGGAAGCTGGAGCCCTATTATTCGGTGCTCAAGCAGCTTGCGGCGCGGCATCTGGCGGAAAACCGGCTGGTGATGGTGGTCGAGACCAGCCGCCGCCTGCTGGTGCTGCCCGATCAGGACGTGGTGGTGGGCACGCGCGGCGATATCTTCGAATGGCAGATCACGCCCAAGGATGACGGATCAGGCCAGTTCGATGTGGTTTTCGATCCGGTGTCGGACGGACGCAAGGGCGGCGCAACCCGCTTCGATCAGTCGCCATCGCAGCCGCAGGCGGCCTCTGACAGCATCTCGTTCAGCTGATCCCCCGCTCAAGGAGCGCGGAGCGCGATAGCGGGACCAAACCGCTCAAGGAGCGCGAAGCGCGATAGCGGGGCTAAACCGCTCAAGGAGCGCGAAGCGCGATAGCGGGGCTAAACCGCTTCAAGGAGCGCGAGGCGCGATAGCGGGAGCACACTCCTTCAGCTGGTGCCGGTCCTGAGCCTGTCCATGTATGTTGCGGCATAGAGATACATGCCGATATGGCCGATCTTGCGGTCGACCTTGGCCCAGACCTCGCCATCGCATTGCTTGATCCAGCGCTCGCAGAAAGACAGATCCTCGGACAGGTAGCGCCCGGTTTCGTCCGAAAACAGCGGATCGAAGAACCCGATGATCTGGCCGGCGAAGAACCCCCCCGTTTCCTCGGCCCTGGACGGATCGGGCATGTTGACCGCCTTCTTCTCGATCATGGCGGCAAACACGCTCATCTTGATCAGCGTCACCGCCATCCCGATGCCGGCCACGCGGCACAGGCCTTCCGTCACCTCGAGCGTGGGATTGGGCAGGTGGCGGGTCACGAATGAAATCGCGGCCGTGTTGGCCTCGTCCACCGTGGCGCCCGCCCGCGCGGCTGCATGGAACCGGTCGAGGCTGAGCTCCCGCTTGGGGCAGATGCAGCCGATGATGTCCTTGTCCGCCCGCAGCATGTCCACGATTGTGTCCGGCTCGAACGTCATGTCGTCATCGATGAACAGCAGATGCGTCACATGCTTCTCGCGCAGGGCGTGCGAAGCCAAGGTGTTGCGCGCCACGGTGATCTCGGCGCTGTCGATGTTGATCACATCGCAGGGGATGCCCAGCGTCGCCAGCAGGAATGCGGTGCGCGACAGGCAAACCATGGTGTGGCTCATGACCGTGCCGCGGATGCTGGGCACACAGATCAGGATGTTGACGGGGGTCTTGCTTCTCATGCCGGGGTCTCCTGCCCGGCACTGGGATATGCGATTCGCAAGGCTGGCGTGAGGGCAGAAAACCTGCCCCGGAACGGACAAACCGGCGGGTTGCCCCGCCGGTTCGCCTTGTGTCGTTTCGGTTGCCGAAACGGCGTGGTCTGGATCAGAACAGACGCAGGATGGCCTGGTCGGACTGGTTGGCGAGCGAGAGCGCGGTGATCGACAGCTGCTGGCGGGTCTGCAGCGAGGTGAGGGCGGCGCCTTCCTCGTTGATGTCTGCCAGCGTCAGGAGATCTGCGCCTTCGTTCAGGGTCTTGATGGTCTCGTTGTTGAAGTTCTGACGATTCTGCAGGATCGTCGCGTTGTTCGAGAACGTCGCCGAGACGGCGTTCACGGAGGCCTTGGCAGCCGTGATCTTGGTCAGGGCGGCGTTGATTTCACGGTCGCTCTGGAAGTTGCGGGCTGCATCACCAGACTGGGCCGTGGGGTTGTCGAGCGCGAAGCCCAGCGACGTCGCATCGATACGGCGGCCCTGGGTCGTGACCGAGGTCGAGCCGGTTTCGTTGAACGCCGTGCGCAGGAAGTCGCCCTGCAGGAGGTTGGTGCCGTTGTAGCCTGCGTCAAGCGCCGTGTTGCGGACCTGGGTCAGCAGTTCACGGAAGGAGCTTGCAGCCGCTGCGCGGGTGGTCTGTTCGGTCGAGGCGCCCACCATGGTCACCGTCTGGGTGCCGGTACCCGAAGAGGTTGGCACACTGCCGATGTTGCCGGCGAAGGCGAACATATCGGTGGTGTTGTTCTGGGTCTGCGTGCCGCCGCCGGCGGTGTTGACCACGAACTGAAGGGCGAAAGTGTCGCCAGAGGCGGCATCCCTGCCGTTGACGCCATTCTCGACCACGATGTTGCCGGAGTCGTTCAGGTAGGCCGAGACGCGGGCAGACTGGCCGGCAACGTTAATCGCGGTGTTGTTGTTGACGTTGTCGAGCAGGTTCTGGACCGTGGTCGTCGCGGTGGTGGTCAGGGTCGTGCCGGTGCCAACGACGGTGGTCGTGCCACCGGTGCTGACGCGGACGAGGTTGACCGTGATCGTGTCACCCGCCTGCAGGCGGTTCGTGCTGGTGCCGGCTGCTGCTTCGGTCAGCAGGGCCGTTGCGTCTGCAACACCGGTCGAGCCATTGCGGAAAGCAAAGGTCGAAACGGCCTTGGCGCTGGTGCCGGTGCTGTTGAGAGCGCCGCGAAGGGCGCCTTCAGCCTGCTCGAGCGAGGCCTTCATCGAGTTCAGGGCCTTGTCGGTCTGCTTGATGACCTGAATGCCGAGACCGATGTTGTCCTGGATCGACGTGATGCCGCGAGCGCGGGCGCTGAGCGAGTCGGCCTGAAAGAAGCTCAGGGCGTTGTCGAGAGCCGAGTTCACCTTCTTGCCGGTGGCAAGGCGGTTGTTCGTGTTCTGGATGTTGCTCTGGAGATCGGTCAGCGAGTTCAAGGCATTGCGCATGCCGGAGGTAAGCGAGATAGCCATTGTGAGGATCCTTTCTGGGTCCAAAGTCTGTTTTTCTGGATTGCACGAGCTCCTGCCCGCCGTTCCACCTGCCAGACTGGCCAGCGCCTCCTAATGCTTCCTCAAGTTGTATGGTGAACTCGACTTAACCTTAAGAGTGCGTTGCGAGGGGTGGTTAACGATGCATTCCTGCCGCACCCCTGCGCCGAAACGCGCCTTGAGCTTGCCGGATGGCGGCGCTAAACCGCCGCTCATGAGCGCTGCGACCTTCCCGACCCGGCCCCTGTCCCTGCCTGATCAGGCCGCCGCGATGGCGCGCGTGCGGCTCTGGCTCGCCATCATGGCGCTGCTGGTGTTCGCCATGGTGCTGGTGGGCGGGACCACGCGCCTGACCGATTCAGGGCTTTCGATCACCGAATGGCGGCCGTTCATGGGGGCGATGCCGCCGCTGAGCGATGCGGCCTGGGCCATCGAGTTCGAGAAGTACCGCCAGATCCCGCAATACCAGCTGCTCAACAAGGGCATGAGCCTTGGCGAGTTCCAGTTCATCTACTGGTGGGAGTGGGGCCATCGCCAGTTCGGCCGCTTCATCGGCTTTGCCTGGTTCGTGCCGCTGCTCTGGTTTGCCTTCAAGGGCACGGTGCGCGGGCGGCTGCTGGCGACGCTTGCCGTGATCGGCGCACTGGGCGGGCTGCAGGCCGGCATTGGCTGGCTGATGGTGCATTCGGGCCTGCAACCCGGCATGGTTGCCGTCGCACCCATCAAGCTGACGCTGCACCTTGGCCTCGCCTGCATCATCTTCGCGGCGATCATCTGGATGTGGTCAACGCTCGATCCGGCGCGCGACGCGGCGGCGGCCCCCAAGGTCGGGACCGCTGCGCGCGTCATGCTGGCGGCGATCTTCTTCCAGATCGCGCTCGGCGGGCTGGTGGCCGGGCTTGATGCGGGCCTCGCCTTCAACACCTGGCCGCTGATGGATGGCGGCCTTGCGCCCGGTCTGGCGACGCTGTTCGCGCAGCAACCATGGGTGCAGAACTTCGCCGGCAACGTGGCGCTGGTGCAGTTCAACCACCGTGCCGGGGCCTATCTGCTGCTGGGCCTCGCGCTCTGGCATGCGGTCAGCACCAGCCGGCTGATGCCGGGCTCTGGCGCCGCCTTCCGTGCGCGGCTGCTGGCCGGGCTGGTGCTCTGCCAGGGCGCGCTGGGCGTGGTCACGCTGCTGACCGCGGTTCCGCTCTGGGCCGGTCTTGCCCATCAGGGTTTCGCGATCGTGCTGCTCGGCGTTGCGGCCTGGCATGCGGAACGGACAAGGAATGCCGGCGAGCCTGCCCGCAAGGCGTTTCAACCAGCCAGGGCCTGATCGAGGTCAGCCTCGTGGCCGGTTTTTGCCGGACACAAGGCTGTTGTCGGAATGGCGCTTTCCGTCTCAGGCACCGAGTGCCTGATCGAGATCCGCGATGATGTCGGCCGCATCCTCGATGCCGATCGACAGGCGCACCACTTCAGGACCGGCACCGGCGGCGCTCTTCTGGGCATCGGTGAGCTGCTTGTGGGTGGTCGAGGCCGGGTGGATCACCAGCGAGCGGGTGTCGCCGATGTTGGCGAGGTGGCTGAACAGCTTGAGGTTCGACACAAGCTTGACGCCGGCCGCATAGCCGCCCTTGAGCCCGATGGTGAACACCGCGCCCGACCCCTTGGGCGAATAGCGCTTGGCCAGCTCATGGTAGCGGTCGCCCGGCAGGCCGGGATAGTTGACCCAGCTCACAGCCGCATGCTTGCTCAGGTGGGTCGCCACGGCGAGCGCATTATCGCAATGGCGCTGCATCCGGAGCGGCAGGGTCTCGATGCCGGTCAGCAGCAGGAAGGCGTTGAACGGCGACAGGGCAGGGCCGAGGTCGCGCAGGCTCAGCACGCGCGCGGCGATGGCGAAGGCAAAGTTGCCGAATGTCTCGCCCAGCACCATGCCGTTGTATTCGGGCCTCGGAGCGGACAGCATCGGGTAACGCTTGTCGCCGACCCAGTTGAACGAGCCGCCATCGACCAGCAGGCCGCCGATCGAGTTGCCGTGACCGCCGAGGAACTTGGTGGCCGAATGGATGACGATGTCGGCCCCGAACTCGAATGGCTTGATCAGGTAAGGCGAGGCCATGGTGTTGTCGACGATCAGCGGGATGTTGGCCTTGCGGGCAATCCGCGAGATCGCCTCGATGTCCACGATGACGCCGCCCGGATTGGCGATGGATTCGATGAAGATCGCCTTGGTGCGCTCGGTCAGCGCGGCCTCGAAGCTCGCCGGATCGTCAGAATCGGCCCAGACCACGTTCCAGCCGAAGTTCTTGTAGGCATTGTTGAACTGGTTGATCGAGCCGCCGTAGAGCTTTTTCGCCGCGATGAACTCGTCGCCGGGCTGAAGCAGGCAGTGGAAGGTCAGGAACTCCGCAGCATGGCCTGATGCCACCGCCAGGGCCGCAGTGCCACCTTCCAGCGCAGCAACGCGCTCTTCCAGCACCGCGTTGGTCGGGTTGCCGATGCGGGTGTAGATGTTGCCGAAGGCCTGGAGGCCGAACAGCGAGGCCGCGTGGTCGACATCGTCGAACACGAAGGACGAGGTCTGGTAGATCGGCGTGGCGCGTGCGCCCGTGGCCGCGTCCGGGGCCGCACCGGCATGGATGGCGAGGGTGGAAAAACCGGGGTGCTGGGCAGACATGGGCAAAGCTCCTGAAGAGGCTGGCGAACGGTTCGTTCTTTTTACCGAACGATCGGGAGCTGTCAATCCGGCAACGCCGCGTCTCGCCGCGCCCGCGTGGGGGAGAACCTGAAACGCCAGATGGCGGGCTCCTTTCGGAACCCGCCATCCGCGAGATGCCATGGCCATTCTGGCTGCCGGTATCCGGTACTGACTCCGGCGCGTTCTGCGCCGCCTTGTTTGGGATCAGAACAGACGCAGGATGGCCTGGTCGGACTGGTTGGCGAGCGACAGGGCCTGCACCGAGAGCTGCTGCTTGGTCTGCAGCGAAGCGAGGGTGGCGCCTTCCTCGTTGATGTCGGCCAGCGTCAGCAGGTCGGCGCCGTCGGTGAAGTTCTTGGCGGCGAACTTGGTGAAGTCCTGGCGGTTGGTCATCAGGTTGGCGTTCGACGAGAAGGTTGTCGACAGACCGGAGATCGTCACCTTGGCTGCACGAACCTTGGCCAGTGCGGCGGACAGTTCGTCATTGCTCTGGAAGTCGCGGAAAGCGTCGCCAGACGCGGTCAGGATGTTGTCCAACTGGAACCCCAATGCAGATGCATCAATGCGGCGACCCTGTGTCGTGATCGACGTCGAGTCATCCTCGTTAAACCCGGTGCGGAGAAAATCGCCCTGAAGCAGGTTGGTGCCGTTGTACCCGGCATCAAGAGCGGTGTTGCGGATCTGCGTCAGCACTTCACGGAAGGACTTTGCAGCCGATGTGCGTGGCTCCTGCAGGGTAGCCGCGCCGAGCATGACGACCGTCTGGGTGCCCGAGCCGGTCGCGGACGGGGTCGCACCCACCGCACCTGAGAAGCCGAAGACGTCGAGTGCGTTGTTCTGGGTCTGGGTACCGCCGCCGGCGGTGTTGAGGACGAACTGGAGAGCGAAGGTTTCGCCGGTGGCTGCGTCGGTCCCGTTCACGTTGTTCTCGACGACGATGTTGCCGGAGTCGTTGAGATAGGCGCTCACCCGTGTCGACTGGCCGGCCAGGTTGATCGACGTATTGGTGTTGACGTTGTCGAGCAGGTTCTGGACCGTGGTCGTTGCGGTGGTGGTCAGGGTCGTGCCGGTGCCGACGACAGTGGCGGTGCCAGCGGCGCTGACGCGGACGAGATTGATCGTGATCGTGTCGCCAGCCTGGAGCCGGTTCGTGCTGCTGCCGCCTGCGGCTTCTGTCAGCAACTGGGAGGAATCCGCCGCTCCGGTCAGCGGGTTGCGGAAGGAGAAGTTGGACGTGCCCTTGGCGTTGGTGCCTGCGGTGTTCATGGCCGCACGCATCATGCCTTCAGCCTGCTCGAACGAGGCCTTGATGGAGCTCAGGGCCTTGTCGGTCTGCTTGATGACATTCAGGCCGAGACCAATGTTGTCCATGATGGACTGGAGGCCGCGTGCCTTGGACGAAAACGAGTCTGCAACAAAATAATTGAGAGCATTGTCGAGAGCGGAATTGACCTTCTTGCCGGTGGCAAGACGCTTGTTGGTCGAGTCAATCTGGCCCTGAATATTGTCGAGCGAAGAGAGGGCATTCTTCATGCCCATGGTCAGCGAAGGAGCCTGCATTTTACACACCATTCTTGGGTCGAAGCAGCCCGTCCTGGGCTGGTCAGCCGTTCTGGCTGACCCGACAACAATGGCGCGTTAAGCTTAATCGCTGGTAAAGCCTGCGGGGCAAACGACAGGAATCGTCAACCATGAACTGCGACATTTTGGCATACCGGTGGCAGGCAGTGCCGACCGGTTCATGGCATGGAGATGTCAGGCTTCGCGGACAGCCCGCCGGGTCGTTCCAGCATCGAAGTCGCGCATCGTGTTCAGATATTCGCGCAACTTGAGGCGCACCTCGTCTGGAAACTGGCGGACGACGTCCCCGGTTCTGGTATCGACGCTGCGATACACGATCTCGCGGGTGCGCGGATCGACGACATTGCGGTTCCGGATGAAGGTGCGGAGCTGCTCTTCGCGCTGGCGCTGCTGCTGGGCCACATCCTGCTGGATGTCGACACGCACGGCGGGGCTATCGCCGATCGCACGGACGGCCTCAGTCCTGGGCAGTTCGGTTGCAACGGCACGAGTGCCGCTTGCATTGGGCTCCACGCGATTGGCCGCTGGTAAAGACGCGGCGGCGGGAGCCAGTCTAATCCCGCCGATATCCATCCTGAGACCCTCCAGAGGTCCACGTGCCCCGATCAGACACGATTTCAGGATGCCACGGAGATGTTAACGCCCGGTGAGAAAGATTGGTGAATCGTTAATGTGGAGCAAGGCGCGCCGTTTAACGACTGCTCAAAGCGACTTGCTAACCATGATCGGGCCTGTGCCGTTGCGCGGGGCCGGCGGCGTCACGGCGCCATAGCCACCGCGGGCATAGCCCTGGGGTTGCGCGGTGCGGCCAGCATCGCGGGCCAGATCCCTGACGATGGTTTCCGAAACGGCACGGGCTGTGGCCAGAACGGCCTGGTTGGTTTCGAGCAGTTCGCTGAACTCGCTGTGGGCGCCCTTGAGGCGCTGCACATCTTCCGGAACGAAACGGGCGAGCGCCACGGCATTGGCCTTGATCACTTCGAGCCCGCGCATGTAGGAGCCAGCCAGCTCTGACTTGCGGGCTTCGCGGTCGAGCGCCGCGGCGATCTGGCCATCGCGCATCAACTGGGTTTCCTCGCCGATGACATGGGCGAGGCTCATCAGCGTTGCCATCACGGTCTCGACCAGTTCGCGCGCCTCGCCAGCCGAGCCGACACGCACGCGGCCCGCGTTGCTGCCTGCCTCATGCGCCATTGGACTTCTCCTGCATCTGCAGCATCTGCCGGTAGATCGTGTCGGAAATGCCGATGCCGCCGGATTTGCCCATCTGCTTGGCATATTCGTTGACAAGCATGCCGCGATAGACCTGCGCGCCTGTCCCGTTGTCGCCGACCGGACCCTCGCCGGCATCCTGCGGGAAGACCTGGGACATCATGTTTTCGAGAAACATGGTCTCGAAGTCGTCGGCGGTCTTGCGGATCTTCTGCTCAGCAGGGTTGAGCGCCTTGTTGACAGCGCTGAGAGCGCTTGAGGCGGCACCGAGTGCAAGCTTGGCGGCGGGCAGGGCCAGACCTGGCAGGGCAAGGGTCATCACATCACCTCGATTTCGGCTTGCAGGGCACCTGCGGCCTTGATGGCCTGCAGGATGGAGATCATGTCGCGCGGGCCGATGCCCAGGGCATTGAGCCCATCGACAAGATCACGCAGGGAGACACTTTCGCGGACGATGGCCAGCTTGTTGCCGCCTTCGGTATCGACCTTCACGGCCGTGCGCGGGACGACGGCGGTCTGTCCGCCGGCCAGCGGATTGGGCTGGGACACCTGCGGCTGCTCGGAGATCGTCACCGTGAGGTTGCCCTGCGCCACGGCCACGGTCGAGACTTTCACGTCACGGCCCATGACAATGATGCCGGAGCGTTCATCGATGACGATGCGCGCCGTCTGGTCAGGCTCGACCCGCAGCTGTTCGATCTCCGTCAGCAGGCGGATCATGTTGCCCTGATAGCGCTGCGGGATCTGGATCACGACGGTCGAGGGATCGGTCGGCTCGGCGGTGGCGGACCCCATGAAATCGTTGATCGCGGCTGCCATGCGGCGGGCGGTGGTGAAATCCGGGTTACGGAGCGCCAGACGCAGGCTCTTGAGCTTGTTGAGGGCGAAGTCGATCTCGCGTTCCACCATCGCCCCGTTGGCGATGCGGCCGACCGTGGGAACGCCTCGCGTGATGCTGGCGGCATCGCCACCGGCCGCGAAGCCTGAAATCGAGACGGCGCCCTGGCTGACGGCATAGACCTCGCCATCGGCACCGAGCAGCGGGGTGACCAGCAATGTGCCACCCTGCAAGGACTTGGCATCGCCCAGCGAGGAGACGGTGACATCGACCTTGGTGCCCTGCGTGGCAAAGGCCGGCAGGGTGGCGGTGACGATCACGGCGGCCATGTTCGCGGTGCGCATGTTGGCCCCGCGCGTGTTGACGCCGAGCCGTTCGAGCATGGCCTGTGCCGATTGGCGGGTGAAGGGCGCGTTGTTGAGCGTGTCGCCGGTGCCGTTGAGGCCGACCACGATGCCATAGCCCACCAACTGGTTCTGGCGGATGCCTTCGACCGCAGCCAGATCCTTGATGCGTGATGTTGCCGATGCCGGGTCAGTCAGCGCCAGCCCGAGCACAAGGGCGAGGGCCGCTGCGGCAAACGCTCTGAAGGGGTTGCGGGTCATGGGGCTCACGGTCTGGTTCGTTCCGGGTTTGAATGGGGGCAGGGTAGCCCGCCCGGAATTACTAGCGAAGGTTGTGCCAACTGAGGAGTTTAACAATCATTCAATGAAATCATTAACTTGTCTGCGTTTTGGTCAAGTATCGCCGCTTTCAGACCCGGCGTTTCCTGCCGGATGAGGCAGGATTTGCCGGGTCTGAAACGCATCGTTAACCATGTTCGCCGCAAGGTTCAGTCATGTTCCCGATCGATCCTCGACAGGCCATCCAGCGCACCGCCGCCTCAGGCTCGCGACCGGCGCAAGGCACTGGCGCCCGTTTCACGCTCGGCGGCAGCGCCCAGCCGGAAGCAGCACGCATGGCCGGCGTCAGCGGCGCGATGCCGATGGATGCATTGTTCTCGCTCCAGGCGAACGAAGACGCGACCGAGCGCAAGAAGCGCCAGGTCAGGCGTGGCCATGATCTGCTGGATGGGCTCGACAAGCTGAAGGCCGCCCTTCTGGGTGGCGTCGTGCCGACCTCGCAGCTCACCCAGCTCAAGATCCAGCTTGAACAGCGCCGCGAGAACACCGACGATCCCCGGCTGGAGGATCTGATCGGCCATATCGAACTCCGCGTGGCCGTCGAACTGGCCAAGCTCGCCCGCTGAGGGTCGATCCAGGTTGTCAACGATCATGGGCGTTGACGCCGACGCGGCGATTTGTCTTGTGCTGCTGACGATCCCGGGCTGCGCTGCGGCGTTGCCTTGCTGACAAGGCGAGACCATGACCCCTTTGAACGTGCAGTTCGGCTGCGGCTTTTCCGTTGGCGAAGACTGGCTGAACTTTGACAGCTCTCCGACGCTGCGCCTTGAGCGCCTGCCCGTTCTGGGGGGCTTGCTGTCCCGGATGTCAGGGAACAGGCAACCCTTCCCTGCCGCGGTTCGCTATGGCGACATCACAACAGGGCTGCCGGTGCCCGCCGGCACCGTGAAGGCGTTGTATGCCTCCCATGTGCTCGAGCATCTCAGCTACGAGGATTTCAAGTCCGCGTTGCGACAGGCCCATGTCCTGCTCGCCCGGGGAGGTGAGTTCCGGCTGATCGTGCCAGATCTGGAAGAGCGTGCACGGCGCTATGTGGCGGCCCTTGATGCGGGACGCGTCGATGCCGGAGGTGCCTTCATGCGCAGTTGCATGCTCGGTGCCGAGCGTCGACCGAAAGGCCCTGTCAACTTCCTGAGGCAGATGATCGGCGGCAGCGCCCATCTGTGGATGTGGGACCACGCCTCGATGGCAGCGCATCTCGAAGCGGCGGGCTTCGTCGAGGTGCGCCGCTGCGACATGGGAGACTCGCCCGACCCGGCTTTCCGGCAGGTCGAGGACGCATCCCGCTTCACCGACAAGGACGGTTTTCGCGAATTGGCGATGTCTGCCCGCAAGGCTGCATAATCCGCGCTGCCCTGCCGGCCGCGCTCGCTTTCAGGTCAGTGCCCGCCAGGCATCAAGCAGGGCGGCGGGAATGGCCTCGTAATCGGCCGCCTCATTGTAGGGCGCAGCCGAAATGCGGATCCAGAATTGTCCGTCGAAGGCCGTGACCAGCAACTCCATGCGACGGTTCTTCCAGATCCAGTCGCGCATGGCATGGGCCTTCACCCAGTCGCCTTGACCCGCGAAGGGCAGGCGGATCGTGGCGATCGCGCCAAACAGCCCGGTTGGTGCACCAGTCTGCGTGCCGAGGGCGTCAGCCAGCATCGTGGCCATGGTGCGCGCAAGGTCGGTGTTGCGTTGGCGCAGGGCTTGTCCGCCCATGGCGTGATGCAGGTCGATGGCCGCCGGCGTGGCCAGCCACGGGCTGCAATCGCGCGTGCCGACCCAGTCGAACTCGGCGCTGAAGCCCTGCCCGAAGCCGTGCGAGATGACCGAAGGATGCGGGGCCACGGCAGCATTGGGTGCAACGGCGAGAAAGGCAGCCCCCTTGGGCGAGCACAGCCATTTGTGGCAATTGCCGACGTAATAATCAGCGCCCAGCGCATCGATGGCGAGGTCGACCATGCCGGGCGCATGCGCGCCATCGATCAGCACCGGAACCCCGGCGGCCCGGGCCAATGCCACGATCTCGCTCACCGGGAGGGTAACCGCTGTGGCCGAGGCGATATGGTCGATGACGATGAGCCGCGTGCGCGGTGTCATCCGTGCCGCGATGGCGCGCGTGATGGCGGTTGCATCGCTCAGGGGCATGCCGAGCGGCACTTCAAGGCTGATCACGCCGGCGCTTGTCGCCAGAAAGGCAAACGTCTGTCGCACGGCGTTGTAGACATGCGATGTGGTGACGATCTCGTCTCCGGGCTGCCAGCGCATCGAGCGAAGCACGGCGTTGATGCCGCTGGTGGCGTTTTCGACAAAGGCGAGGCGCTCCGGTGCCGTGCCGACGAAGCCGGCAAGGGCCGCCGCCGCAGCGCGCAGGGCCGGAGGCAGTTCATCGCGAAAGAAACGCACGGGCTGGGATTCCATCCGGCTTTGCCAGCGTTTGGCCTCGGCCTGCACGAGGCGCGGTGTCGCGCCAAAGGAGCCGTGGTTGAGAAAGATCATGCCCTCTTCGAGCGTCCAGTGCGGCAGCAGGGCGCGGCCGAACACGGGAGCGTCGTTCCCGCTGCCGGGACAGCTGATCGGGCCGATGCCTGCGCCTCCGGGGGCTGCCATCGTTCAGGCCAGCGCGATGCAGGAGAACGCCACGCGCGCCTCGGTTGGCACACCGAACCGGGCCGTATGGCGAGCCGGCAGGCCTGCGGGGAAGTGCCGGACATATTCTTCGTTGCAGGCGGCGTAATCCGCCGGATCGGTGATCAGCATGGTGACCTGCACGATGCGATCGAGGCTGCTGCCAGCCTCAGCGAGAATCCCGCTGACCACGGCAAGGGCCTGCCGCACCTCCTCCTGCGGGGTGGCACCGCGCAAGATGCCGCGTTCCGGGTCGTGCGGGGCGCTGTGGCCCGAGACGAACACCAGGCCGCCGGCCCGCGTGGCGCGGCTGAAGGGGCGGCCCGAGTCGGCATCGGGCTGGTCGATGAAATCGATCATGGCGTTGGTCCTCGCGGTGATGATGGGCGGGGACCACGTCGGGCGCAAGCGGCTGTATCGGGGCTGACGGCACCGGAACGACCGGACGGTCAGACGGCGATCAAGGGCGTCTGGCTGGCTGGGCCGGTGTGATGGCCTGAAGCTCGTTGGGTCCGGCAGGTGCAGCCGGGGCCGGGGCCGCGCCGCCTTCCGACCGGGCGCGGGCGCGCACCGCGAGGGCCACCGTGAGCTTCTCCGCCGCTTCCGCCGACATTGAGGCCATGACCTCGGACATCTTGCGCGGGTTCATCTGGAGCACCATCGGTACCAGCACGTCGGAGGGCAGGCGGTCGAAGACCCGCGCTGCGTCCTTCGGCTTCATGTTCTCATACATGATGACGAGCTTCTTCAGGCCCTGGGTCTCGCCGCTGTCCTTGTCGTCCTTCTTGCCTTCGAGCTTGTCCTCGACGGCCTTCAGTTCGCCAACGCGGCCATCAAGCTTGCGCTCGGCGGTCTCCAGCAGCTTCTCGCGCATGTCGAGTTCGCGCTGGCGGGCATCGATCTGTTCGCGGCGCTCGCCGAGGCGTTCCATCAGCTCGCGCTCTGCGCTCGATGGCGTGCGCTCACCCTGGTTCATCGCCGAGGAGCGGTCCTTCGGGTTTGGGCCGGTGGGCATGGGCTGGCTTGCGGCCTCCGCGGCCTTCCCATCGGGTGTCTTGCCATCGGGTGCCTTGGCATCCTTTTTGTTCGCGTCCTTGGCCGGCACCGAGCCCGTCACGTCCGGAGAGTGGATGATGTAGGGCTCGCGGGCGCGGGCGAGCATCTGCACCATGCCTCTGAAATCATTGGGGTTGTAACTGCCATCGGGATGCACGACCGCCGTCCGCGGTGCCACCTGGTCTGCCAGCGGGACGAACGACACGCCGCTACCAACCGTCCACGAGATCGCCTTCAGCGCCAACAAGCCGACGGCGCCGAGAATGACAGCAGGGATGAGGCGTTGCCGATCCATCATGACAGCGGCGATCTGACCGCAAAACCGTTCATGCCGCGTTACCATCCAACCTGCGAACGGCGCGCTGGGTGATGGCTGCGGCCATGTCAGCAGCATCCGAGAGCTTGCGTGTCGTGGCGGAAGCCGTTTCCTCTTCGGTGTTGGCGGCTGCCGGCGCAACAAGGCGCGAGGCTTCGACAATTTTGGAAATGCGCGACATGACCTGCTCGCCGGCCTCGATCTGCGCCGAAAGATCGGCAGCATAGCGCTCGGCGGTGCGCAGACGCTCGGCCAGGGTCTTGTCGCAGTCGTTGAGGGTCAGCTTGAGGCCGGAAATCGCCCGCTCGGCACTGTCGGTCGCAGCCAGCAATTCGCCGATCGTGCGCCGCATGGCGCCTTCGTCGGCCTTGAGCCGCTCGATCCGCCGCGACAGCACGACGCAGGTGGAAATCGTGGCAACCAGCAGCATCGCCACCAGCAGGTCGGCAATCAGGGCAATCGTGAAGCTCATGGTCGCAGTTCCTTCCCCCGTGCCGCTGCCGGGTCCGCCTGTCCAGCCATGTCAGTTGCGCTCGCTGCGCGAAGACACGGATGCATCGAACACCCCGATCGTGGTGCGCGACCGGCGCAGAGCTGCGACGGTCTGCACCGCGATCTTGTCATCGACACGCCCGACGCGGCCTTCCGTGACGCCAAAATCGCCGCAGCGGAGCGTGACGAAACGGTCCGGCTTGGCGTCAAAGATCAGGGTGTCGCCGATATCGAGGCTCATGATGCGGGACAGCGGCATCATTTCCTGATGGAGCACGGCTTCGATCGGCACCGTCGCCTGATAGATTTCGGTCGCGAGGTGGTTTTCCCAGATCGGGTCGCGCCCGATCTTTTCCCCCATGAAGCTTTCCAGCAGCAGGTCGCGGACCGGCTCGATGGTGGCATAGGGCAGCAGAACCTGGAGCGCGCCACCGCGCCCCTCCATGTCCAGCCGGAGATCGACGCGGATCGCGGCGTTGGCCGGACGCGAGATCGTGGCGAAACGCGGGTTGGTCTCGATCCGGTCAACCTTGAAGGTGACCGCCGAGAGCGGCCTGAACGCCGCTTCCGCATCGGTCAGGACCACACCGACCATGCGCTTGAGCAGGTTCATCTCGATGGTGGTGAAAGGCCGGCCATCATGGCGTATATGCAGGTCGCCGCGCTTGCCGCCGAGCATCGTGTCGAGCACCGCATAGGTCAGGTTGGACTCGACCGTAACCAGGCCGAAATTGTCCCACTCCTCTGCCCTGAACACGGCGATCATCGATGGCAAAGGGATCGAGTTCACGTAGTCGCCGAAGCGCACCGAGCGGATGGCATCGAGCGTGACCTCGATGTTGTCGTTGAAGAAGTTGCGCAGCGAGGTCGACAGGTGCCGCACCATGCGCTCGAAGATGATTTCGAGCATGGGCAGGCGTTCGTAGGACACGGTGCCTGAATCGACGATGGCACGGATGCCGGCTCGCCCGCCTGCGCCCGCCTCGCCCACCGAGAAGCCGAGCATCGAATCGATCTCGTCCTGGCTGAGCAGGCGGTCGACACCACTTTCCGCATCGTCGAAATTGTTCTGCGAGTCGAGCATGGTGGCCCATTCGGCCGCCATCATGTCGCTACCGCCACCCTCGCTGCCCTGCTCGGCGAGTGCGGCACCCCATTCGCTGGCGAGGTTATCCTGCTCGCCGCCGGAGGCCGGGGTCTTGTTGTCTGGTTCGCTCATGATCGTGCCTATTGAACCAGAAGTTCCTTGAAGAGCACTGCGTCCACCTTTGCGGGGTGCACGGCTGCGTTGACCCGACGCAGCAGCTCTTCTTTCAGCCTGAAAGTGCCGGCCGAGCCTTCAAGATCGGCCGGCCGGAGTTCGCGCAGATAGACCTGGAACATGTCCTCGACGCGCGGCAGGAGCGGCTGGATATCCGGAGCCATCTTGGCATCGGCGATTTCGAGCGCGACCTTGACCTTGATCATGGTCTGGCGTTCGCCGGGCTGACCGCCGGCGATGTTGACCAGCATTTCCTTCATGTCGACAAAGCTGGTCGTGCGAGGAGGGGGTTTGGCAGCCTGTTCGGCTGCATCGACCTTGGGCTTCTTCAGGAAGAAGAACCAGCCGCCACCGCCCAGCAGGCCAAGCACCACGACGCCGACGCCGGCCAGAACCAGCTTGTTGCGAAGCAGGCCCTTTATGCCGCCCGGCTTGGCCGCGCCTTCCGCGCCTTCCGCGGCTTCGCCATCCTTGGGCGCTTCGGTATCGGCATCGCTGTTTTTCGGTTTCTTGGCCATCGGACCTGGGAAGCCTTGGTGAGACGGGGCGGATGATGCGGCTGCACTATCCGTGATCTGACAAGCACAGTGGCGATTTATGGTTAATGCCTCGTTAAGCAGGGCAAATTCTGCCGGGCTCTCTTTGCCGCCCTGGCAGGAGAAGGACAGCTGGTAGGCCAGCCAAAAAATCTTCCAAATATCTGAAAAGAATGCGTTTTTCTCGTCTTCGCCAAGTTGGCACGGCTGATGCGATGTCCACTGTGCGAGATCCGCGCTGGGGAGCGTCACGGGTTTTCGCGGAAGACATGGGAGTTCGATGCGATGGAGAATGCGCTTCTCGTCGGTGTTTCACGCCAGATGGCGCTTCGGCGCGAGATGGATGTGATCGCCAACAACGTGGCCAACATCAACACCAACGGCTTCAAGGCCCGTTCGGTGCGCTTCGCCGAGCATGTCCAGCCCGTCGCCAAGGCTGAAACCTTTCCCAACCAGGACAAGCGCGTCTCGTTCGTGGTGGATCGCGGCACACCCATCGACCTGTCGACCGGCATGGTTGAGCGCACCGGCAACCCCCTGGATGCAGCCGTGCGCGGCGACGCCTACTTCACTGTGCAGCTCGGCAACGGCCAGACCCGCTACACCCGCGATGGCGGCTTCGAAATCAACTCGCGCGGCCAGATGGTGACGCAGGGTGGCCTGCGCGTGGTCGGCGAGAACGGCCCGATCGAGATTTCAACCAACGAAACCGGTGTCCGCATCGCCGAGGACGGCACGGTGCTCACCGATCAGGGCAACCGCGGCAAGCTCAGGTTGGCCCGCTTCGCCAACCCGCGCGACCTGAGGAACGAAGGCTCCAACCTGTTCTCGTCCGTGGCCCCGGCGCAGCCTGCCGGCCCGCAGGCCCGCGTCGAAACCGGGGTGATCGAGCGCTCCAACGTCAAGCCAGTGCTCGAAATGAGCCGTCTGATCGAGGTGCAGCGGGCCTATGCCAGCATCAGCAGCATGGTCGGACGCACCGATGAACTTCGCCGCGACGCGATCCGCCGCCTTGCCGATCTCCAGAGCTGATTGAGGAGGACATCCCATGCGCGCTCTTTACACCGCCGCAACCGGCATGATGGCCCAGGAACTGAACGTCCAGGTCATCTCCAACAACATCGCCAACGTCCGCACCACTGGCTACAAGCGCCAGCGCGTGCACTTCCAGGACCTGCTCTACGAACACCTGCGGCGCGCCGGCTCGGCGACATCCGACCAAGGCACGCAGGTTCCGGCCGGCACCTTCGTCGGCTCCGGCGTCAAGACCGTGGCCACCGGCCGCGTGATGGGGCAGGGCAACCTGACCCAGACCGACAAGGAATATGACCTTTCGGTGCGCGGCGACGGTTTCTTCCGCGTCCGCATGCCGGATGGGCGGACGGCCTACACCCGCGACGGTTCGTTCGATCTCGACAGCCAGGGCCAGCTCGTCACCAAGGATGGCTACATCGTCGAGCCCGGCATCAACGTGCCGCAGAATGCCCGCAGCGTCAGCATCAGCAGCAGTGGTCAGGTGCAGGCCCTGATCCCCGGCCAGACCGCGCCGCAGGATCTCGGACAGATCCAGCTCTCGCGCTTCGTCAACCGGGTTGGCCTTGAATCGGTCGGCGACAACCTGTTCGTCGAGACCGCCGGCTCCGGCCCGGCCATCGATGGCAATCCCGGCGGCGAGGGCTTCGGCTCGGTGCAGCAGTCGTACCTGGAAGAATCCAACGTCAATGCGGTGGTCGAGATCTCCTCGCTGATCGCGGCCCAGCGCGCCTACGAAATGAACTCCCGCGTCATCTCGGCCTCCGACCAGATGATGCAGGCCACAAGCCAGATGTTCAGGGGTTGAGGTGAGATGATGACACGCATCCGGACCACCCTTGCCATCACTGCCGCCTGCGCCGGGCTTGTGCTTGCGGTATGGCCGGCCATCGCACAGACCGGCACGGGCCGGCCGATGCTGCGCGCCTCGTTCGGGGCCTCGGCCCCGGTGGTCAAGGCCGACATCATGGCCACCCGCGATATTCTCACCCTCGGCGACCTCGTCAGCGGCCTGCCGCAGGACGTGGCCGGCCAGCCCGCCTTCCGCGCCCCTTCGCTGGGCGAGACAGGGACAATCCAGTCCTTGCGCATCGTCGAGGCCGTGCGGGCTCAGGGCGTCGAGACGGTGCATGATGGCGGCACGGCCCAGGTTGTCGTGACACGCGCAGCGCGCCGCCTGACCATGGCCGACATCGAGGCAGCCCTGCGCCGCAGCATCGAGGAACGCTACGGTGTCGATGCGCGCAGCTTCAGCCTTTCGCTCGACAATGGCGCGCCCAGCCTTGTGGTCGAGCCGGAATTGCGCGGCCTTCTGCAAACCCAGGACCTGGTCTATGACGTGCGCACTCGCCGCGTCAGCGCCACGCTGATCATGCCCGGCAGCGCCGCGATGCGCCTGAAGCCGGCGCGCGTCACCGGCCAGATGGTCGACACGGTCGAGGTCGTGGTGCCGATCCGGGCGATCAACCGTGGCGACATCCTCCAGGCGGGCGATGTCATGGTGGAGCGCCGCCCGCGTGATGGCGCACTGACCGATCTTGCCATCGACATGCAGGCCGTGATCGGCAAGTCCGCACGCCGGGCGATGGTGGCCGGCCAGCTTGTCCGCAACTCCGACATCCAGCGTCAGGAAATCGTGGCGCGCAACGAGACCGTCACCGTGGTCTACGAGGCGCCTGGCCTGATGCTGACCATGCGGGCCAGGGCCCAGGAGGCCGGCGCGCAAGGTGACGTGATCTCCGTGCTCAACGTGCAATCCAAGAAGGTGCTGCAAGGCACTGTCAGCGGACCGGGCCGTGTCGTGGTCAACGGCGCTGCCGCAGCCCGCGTCGCCAGCGCCAACTGAAGGTGAAGTAGACCATGACCAACAACATGCCACACCCGAACCGCTCCGCCGGCCGCGCCCTGCGCCTTGGTGCCATGGCCAGCATCGGCCTCGTGCTTGGTGCCTGCGGCGCCGTCGACCGGCTTGCCAATGTCGGCCGCGCGCCGGCGCTCTCGGCCATCGAGGATCCGACCGCGCAGCCCGGCTACAAGCCCGTGCGGATGCCGATGCCGACGCCCGAACACGTCTCCTTTGGCCCCAACTCGCTGTGGCGGCAGGGCTCGCGCGCCTTCTTCAAGGACCAGCGCGCGCGCCAGATCGGCGATCTGGTGACCGTCAAGGTGCGCGTCACCGACAAGGCCGAACTGCAGAACCAGACCAGCCGCTCGCGCAGCGGCAAGGACAGCATGGGCGTTCCCAACCTGCTCGGCATCGAGGAGAACCTGCCCAAGATCATGCCGGAATCGATCGACAACAACTCGCTGATCTCGACCAATTCGAACACCTCGACCCAGGGGGCCGGCTCGGTGCGCCGCTCCGAGCAATTGTCGACCAATGTTGCGGCGGCCGTGACCCAGCTTCTGCCGAACGGCAACCTGGTGATCGAGGGCAAGCAGGAAATCCGCATCAACTTCGAGGTGCGTGAACTGATCGTGGCCGGCGTTGTCCGCCCGGAGGACATCGACAGCGACAACACCATCGACTCCACCAAGATCGCCCAGGCCCGCATCGCCTATGGCGGCCGGGGCCAGATCACCGATGTGCAGCAGCCGCGCTATGGCCAGCAGGTGATGGATATCCTCCTGCCATTCTGACCTTGCCGACCCGATCCCTGCTCGTGCGCCGGCGACGCTCCCCCAACGCCGGCGGGTGACAGGCCAAGGCTGCGCCCTGCTTCCCCAGCCAGGGCCAGGCCTTTCTGACCGGTGACCAGCCGCCTCCCATGCCGGCCCGTCACCGCGGCGCGCAGCAGCGCTCCCCACCTTGCTGCCGCTACTGACGAAAGCCCCGCGCCTCCCACGCGGGGTTTTCGCGCGTCAGGGGCGAGAGGAGACGGGCGGTGGCAGCGTCTGAAGGCGGGCGAGCGAGGACAGCAGAACCGCCAGCAGGGAGGCGGCAAACAGGCCGACGATCAGCGCCATGGCCGCGTCAAAGCCGAAGCGGGCCGCCACGATGCCGCCCAGCAGCGCGCCAACGGAGCGCACGCCGTAGATCGCGACCTGGATGACCGATCCGACCCGCCCCAGCAGGCCCGGCGGCGTGACCAGCTGGCGGATGCTGTTCTGGCAGACGAACCACAGGATCGGACCGAACCCAAGCAGCAGGAACACGGCCACGGGGCCTGCGAGGCGAAGGCCGGTGCCGGCGAGATGGGGCGACAGCGCCAGGATCACCGATGCCAGCATCGAGGAGGCTGGCCCGAACACGAGGATCAGCCGGGGCGAGAGCCTTGCCATGGCGATTGTCGCCAGCAGGGCGGCCGCCAGCGACCCGATCCCCATGGCCGATTGCGCAATGCCCGCCTCAGCCGCGTTGAGGCCCAGCGGGCCGAGCGCGAAGGGCACGAACACGGCGATCAGCGCGAAGAAGGCCATGTTCCAGAACAGCGCGCAGGCCACGATGCCGACCAGAAGCGGCTGGCGGCGTACGAAATTGAAGCCTTCAGCAATCTCCGCCATGGGCTGGCGGGCGCGCGGCGCGCGGGCCGGCTGGGTGCCGAAGCCAAGGCCCATGGCGAGGCCGAACGCCGCGATCAGTGCTGCCAAAAGGTAGGCCTGCAGGGGCCAGCCCTGAAGCACGGCAAGGCCCATCAGGGCAGGGCCGGCCAGTGCGGCGCTGGACTGGACCAGCTGGAGCCGTGCATTGGCGCGTGGCAACTGGCTGGCGGTGACGAGGCCCTGCACGCTCGCGCTCTCGGCCAAAAAGCCGACAACGGCGGCGGAGGCACTGACAAAGGCGCCGGCGGCAAACAGGGCAAGGTTCCCTGCGGCCAATCCGGCCATGGCCAGCAGCACGCCGGCCACCGCCATCGCCATGGCGGCCTTGAGCGCATCGAGCGGCGCGATGCGATCGACCATGACGCCGGCTGGCAGCGACATCAGCAGCCATGCCGAACCCTGAACCGCAACGACCAGCCCGACGATATCAGGCCCGCCACCGAACAGGGCCGCGACAACCAGCGGGGTGCCGGCCACCATGAGCTGGTCCGAACCGCGAAAGCCCGCAGCAACGGCGGTGAGACGGTGAAAAGCGACTGGCAGCATGGTGCGGCATCCCGGTTGAGCCCCGTTCTGAACCATGAAAGGGCCATCTCGGGACACCCGATTTCCGGGAGGTCTGCGTCTGAGTTCTAGTCGTCCCGGAAAACGCGCTCGTTGCGCTCGTGGCGCTCCTGGGCTTCCAGCGAGAGGGTGGCGATGGGCCGGGCTTCGAGCCGCTTCAGCGAGATCGGCTCGCCGGTCTCTTCGCAATAGCCGTAGGAGCCGTCATCGATGCGGGCGATGGCCGAGTCGATCTTGGAGATCAGCTTGCGCTGACGATCACGGGCGCGAAGCTCGATGGCACGATCGGTTTCGGATGATGCCCGATCGGCAATGTCGGGGTGGTTCTCGTTTTCGGCCTGAAGGGCAAGGATCGTGTCCTTTGCCTCTTTCAGGATGTCTTCCTTCCAGCGCACCAGCTTCTGCCGGAAGTAGACCCGCTGACGCTCGCTCATGAAGGGCTCTTCGTCAGTCGGCTTGTAATCCGAGCTGATGATGATCTCTTTCGCCATGGCATGCCCCTGAAAGTCGATGAGTTACGCAGACGATGTCACCGGCTGCCCGACCCCTCCACAAGTCCCCCGACTCGTTCGATCAGCCGCATTGCAGCGGGTCTATAGCGACACTTGCCAGCCGAGACAACGACCCAATGCCCGATTCAGGGGCTCATTCACGTCGATATGAAAACGTTGAAATTGATCCGTGCCGGCAAGGCCGCCGTTTCGGCCGTTCCGGCCTGGAGGCTGGCAGGGTCCCGGTCCCCGCTCAGGTCCGTGCCGAAGCGCAGCCTTAACCGCACGCTAACCTTGTTCGCGCAGTGTCGTCCTGGCGGGTGGTGTCACTGTTCCCGCGCTGTGTCCCGTTTGCGTGAGTAAGCTCTTGTCGGCGTTGCGGTCAGTTCGCACCTTCCTGTTCGGCGTCGGCCTGGCCGCGCTGGTTGTGGCTGTCCCGCTGGTGCACGCCAACGCGCAGGGTGCTCCCGCCGTGATCAGGGGGACCGAGCAGGCCAATTTCGGCCGCATGCTGTTCACCCTTCCCACCGCCCAGAAAATGACCGCCCGCGTCTCCAACGGGGTGCTGATCGTCGGTTTCAGCGAGCCTGTCGAGATCGCGGCAGACCGCATCGTGCGCGAACTGCCCGGCTATGTTTCGGTGGTGCGGGTGGATCCGGACGGCAAGGGCATGCGCTTTGCCCTGACCCGCACCCTGACCCCCAATGTGCTGGAAGCCGGCGAGAGGGTGTTCATCGATCTCATTCCGGAGGGCTGGCAAGGCATGCTGCCCGGCCTGCCGCGCGAGGTCGTGGAGGAGATGAGCGAGCGCTTGCGGCGTGCCGAGGCAACAGCGCGCGAACTGAGCCGATCACGTGATCAGGCGGCCCCGCGCGAGGTGACAGTGCGCCTTGCCCGGCTGCCCACCCTGTCGCGGCTGGTGTTCGATGTGCCTTCCGATGCCATGGTCGACCATCGCCGCGACGGCGACAAACTCGACATCTCCATCCGGGGCGGCTTCACCATCGAACCTGCCCGACTTCGCGCTGTTCTTCCCGATGGCCTCAGGCTCGACTCGATCGAAGCCGCAGATGGGGCGGTGAGGCTCCGGCTCTCGGTTGCCGACCGTTTCGATCTCAAGCACTTCCGCGAGGATGACGGGCTGGTGGTCGATGTCACCGACAAGAACCGCCCCAGACCTGTCGGCGAAGTCTTGTTGCCGCTTGCGCCAGCGGCACCGGCAGCCGCACCACCCGCCACGGCTGCGGCTCCCGTGCCCGCGAGCGGACCAGCGCCCGCCTCGCCGCAGCAGGCCGCCGCTGCTGCCCCGCCGGCACTGCCTGCCGTCGATGCTGCGCCCGAAGCCGTAGTGCCAGTGGCGCCCGTGCGCGCCGCCCAGCCTGCCCAGGCCGTGCGCGCCCAGCCGGCGCCCGCGCGCACGGCCCAGCCCGCTCCGGATCCGGCTGCCCCGCGCGCCGTGGCCTTCGAGGTCAGCGAGCAGGAGGACGGTATCCGCCTCGACTTCGTGTTTCCGCGCCGCGCGGCGGCTGCCGGCTTCGATGACCGGGGCGAGACGGTGCTGGTGTTCGACACGATCGATACCCTCGATCCGCGCGATCTGCTCTCGGCTGCCGGCGCGCATCTCGATGCGGCCACCGTGACACGCGAGGGCAAGGCCACGGTCGTGCGCCTCCAGTTCAAGCGCAGCGGGCTGGTGCGGCTGGCGGCGGACGGGATGCGCTGGTCGCTGACCACCGGCGAGAAGGGTGTGCAGGCGGCCGAGCCACTGGTGGCGCGGCGCGGTGTCGACGAGCGTGGCCAGTCGATCGTGACGCTGCCGCTGGCGCAGGTGTCGGGTGTGCACTGGATTGCCAGCGACAGCGGCCAGACCCTGGCCGTCGCAACCGCTTATGGACCCGGCGCTGCCAAGCCCAAGCCACAGCGCTTCGTCGAGTTCCAGCTTGAGCAGACGGTGCAGGGCGCCGTCGTCACACCCTTTGCCGACGATATCATCATGCGGGTCGGCGTGGGCGAGGTGATGATCTCGCGCGCCAGCGGGCTTGTGGTCTCGATCGGGCCCGACACGCCGATGGCGCTGGATAGTGGCGGCAAGGTCGATCTTGTCGCTGACCGCGCGGCCTGGGCCGAGATGCGCCAGGGCAAGGTTTATGACCGGCTTCAGGACATGACCCGCAAGGCTGCCGAGGCGCCGCGCTCCGAGCGCAGCGCTGCGCGTCTGCGGCTGGTGGCGTTCCAGCTCGCCAACGGCTTCCATGCCGAGAGCCTTGGCCCGATCACGGCGCTGCTGGCCGATGATCCCAACATGCGCAACGACCGCCGCCCGCACCTGCTGCGGGCGATGGCGCAGCTGATGATGGGGCGCAACAAAGATGCCGAGAAGACGCTGGCGCTGCCATCGCTGAAAGATGATGCCGAGGCTGTTCTGCTGAAGGCCGTGGTGGATTCCGAACACGGGCGCTTCCCTGCCGCGCTGGCCGGCTTCCGCCGCTCGCAGGAGGTGGTCGACGCCTATCCGGACAGCCTTCAGGCGATGGTGCGGCTCGACATGGCGCGCACGGCGATTGCCATGCGTGACCCTGTGGTGGCGGAGCGCGAGCTGACGGCGCTGGGCAAGTTCGCGCCGACATGGCTGCCGCGCGACGAGGTGGAACTGCTCCGGGCCCAGCTTGACGACATCAGCGGGCGGCCCGAGGCAGCGCTGGCCGGCTTCAAGGCGTTGTTCGAGTCCGAACACAGGCCGATCGCGGCGCGTGCGCAGCTCAAGGGCGTGCAGTTGGCCGACCGTGAGCGCGACGGGTCGATCAAGCCCGACGAGGCGCAGGCGCGGCTGGAAACCGTGGCGCTGACCTGGCGCGGCGACGATGTCGAGATCGAGGCCATGGGCGAACTGGGCGCGATCTACGCCGGCCAGCAACGCTGGCGCGACGCCTTTGCGCTGGCCCGCAGCGCCAATACCTCGTTCCCTGACCATCCGATCACGCGCAAGCTGCATGACGAGACGGCGCGGCAGTTCGAGGAGTTGTTCACCACCGGCAAGGCCGACCAGTTGCCGCGTGTCGACACGCTGGCCCTGTTCTACGATTTCAAGGAATTCATGCCGATCGGCCGGCGCGGTGACGAGATCATCCGGCGTCTGGCCGACCGCCTGGTCGAGGTCGACCTGCTCGATCAGGCCGGCGAGCTGCTGCAACACCAGATCGACAGCCGCCTCAATGGCGCGGCGCGGGCCACGGTGGCCGCGCGGCTGGCCATGATCCGGCTGATGAACAACAAGCCCGCCGATGCCCTGCGCGCGCTCTCGTCGAGCCGGCTCTCGGAGCTGCCGCGCGATGTCAAACGCGCCCGCCAGTTGCTGGAAGCCAAGGCGCTGTCCGACCTGTCGCGCACCGACCTCGCGCTGGAAGTGCTGGCCGGCGAACGAGGGCCGGAAGTGGACCGGCTGCGTGCCGACATCTTGTGGACCGCCCGTCGCTGGCGAGAGACAGGCGAGGCGCATGAACGCATGCTTGGCGATGCCTGGCGGCAGGCCGAGCCGCTGGATGACCGCCAGCGTTCGGACATCATGCGGGCCGGCCTCGCCTATGTGATGGGCAATGAGGCGCTTTCGCTGGACCGGCTGCGCACCAAGTATTCCGCGCCGATGTCGCGCACGCCCGATGCCCGGACGTTCGCCTTCATCACGGCGGCCAACCGCACGCGCAGCGGCGATCTGCGCGAACTGGCCCGCGCGGTCGCCAATGCCGACACGCTGATGGAATTCATGTCCGACTACCGCAAGCGCTATCCGGACCTGTCATCCAGCCTGCGCAAGAGGGCCCCTTCGGGTGATGCTAAACCAGCAGCAGACAGTGCGCCGCCCGATGCGCCGCCGCCGGCTGCCGGTGCCCCGAAACAGGCCGACACCGCGCCGGCTGCCACACCCGCCAGCACACCGGGCCGTCCGGGCTGACGCCAAGCTGCGAGGGCATCAACTCCCGTAGCTCTTGACGAGCGAGCCGGCCACCAGGCCCCAGCCGTCGACGAGCACGAAGAAGATCAGCTTGAACGGCAGCGCGATGATCACCGGCGGCAGCATCATCATGCCCACCGACATCAGGATCGAGGCGACCACCAGATCGATGATCAGGAACGGCACGAACAGCATGAAGCCGATCTCGAAGGCGCGCCTCAGTTTCGAGATCATGAAGGCTGGCACCAGGACCTGAAGGCTGACCTGCTCGGGCGAGGCAGGTGCCGGCTCTTTCGACAACTCGATGAACAGCGCCAGATCCTTTTCGCGCACATGCTTGAGCATGAATGTGCGGAATGGCTGCACACCCCGCTCGAAGGCCTGTTGCGGCGTGATCTGGTTGGCCAGCAGCGGCACGGCTGCGACGGTGTAGGCCTCGCGGAAGGTCGGGGCCATGATGAAGGCGGTCAGGAACAGCGCCAGCCCGGTGATCACCGCATTGGGCGGGGCCGTCTGCGTGCCGAGCGCGGATCGCAGAAGCGACAGCACGACCACGATGCGGGTGAACGAGGTCACCATGATCAGGATCGAGGGCGCCAGCGACAGCACCGTGATCAGCGCGATCAGCTGCAGTGCCCGCTCGGTGACACCGCCGCCGGCGCCGAAATCCAGCGTCATGGTCTGAGCCATGGCCGGAGCGCCAAGGCCGGCTGCCCCCAACCAGAGCAGGCTCAGCCCGAGCCAGAGCAAGGGACGGAGCAGCGCTGCTGGCCTTGTGCGCTTACGCCGTGGCTGGCGAGCCGGGCCCGCCCGGCCGTCACCATCAACGGAAGAGTCATTTGGGGGAAACGTCATTCGCGCGCCGACTCACCTTGCCTTTGCGGCAGGGTAAAGCATCTCGCCGGCAAAGGCAGGTCGGCCTGTCCGTGGCTGGCCGCGCTGTTTGCCGGACGGCCCGATAGGGAAAGGGGCCGGTTTCGCCGTCTTCAGGAACTGGGCGTCTTCAGGTCTTGGGCGTCGCCGAGCGGTTCAGCAGCCGTGCGAATTCGGCCTCGATGGCATCGACCGAGAAGGGATCCGGACCCGCCCCCGAGGATGCGGGTGCGGTTGCGTCCTTCGGTTCAACCGGCTTTTCATCTGCCACGCTCTCGCCTTCCGGCTTCTGTTCGCGGGATTTCGTGTTCTGGCTTTGCGGTGCCCCGGCCTTGGCCGGCTGGGTTTCCGGCGCTGCAGGGGCAGGTTCTGCCGGCTTTGCCGGCTCGGGCTTCGCGGCGACTGGCGCGGGCACGGCATCCTGTTTGGCCGCTTCCCGCGCGTTCTCCGGCGTGGGCTCTGGCGGCTTGCCCGGGGTTGGAGGGAGGGGCGCGGGGGCATCCGCCGCCTTGCGCTCCGCGATGGCATCGCGAGCCTTGTCCACCGTCCCTGCCGTGGGCTGTTCGATGTCCGCGTCCGGCAGAAGGCTGGCTGACATGGCAGCCTGCAATTCCCGATCGAGATCTGCCGCGAGTGGCTCAGGCTTGGCGACGACAACCGGTGGCGGCGCAGCGACGGCTGTTTCGTTCTCCGCCTGCTTCTTCGGCGGCGTGGCGTCCTTCACCTTGCTGTCCGCTTCCGGAGTGGCAGGCGCCGCCGGGGATGCCGCGCCCGGCTTCACGCCCGAGAAGGGCCGGGCAAGAGCTTCCTGCAGCTGCCGGGTCATGTCGTCGAGTTCGACCTGCGATGCACGGGCCGAAGCGGGCGCTGCGATCGGCTCGAGGATCGGCTTGGCAGGCGTGGCCAGGGGCGGCGTTGCCGCAGGTGTGATGGCTGGTGTGACGGGAGATGCCACAGCCGGGATGGGGGCTGTGCGGGCCGGCATGTCGCGCGCCCTCTCGGCCTCGAGCGAGGCCACGAAATCGTCGGTGGAGGCTGTCCTCGCCGGCGGCGCGGCGGGTGTCGATGCAGGCCGGGGGGCGGCGGCGGTCGACGCCAGTGCCTGCCCCGCCATGGCGGCGGTTGCGGCAGCCATGGCCGCAGCAGCCGGGATCGTGGCCTGTTCCGAAGGTTGGGGGCGTGCCGGAAGCGCCGCCGGTGCGGCGCGGGGCGGCGGCGCTGCCGCGGGTTCAGGAGCAGTCACAGCAGGCTGGCGCAGCTCTGGCGGCAGGGGCATGTCGACCGCCTCGGCGGCGATGGGCAGCTGGGCGCGGGCCGCACGTACGATGCTGGCCTCGATCACCAGATCGTTTGGGCCGCCGATCATCACCAGATGCTCGACATTGTCGCGGCGCAGCAGCACGAGCTGGCGCTGGCGATCCATTTCGAAGACATCGACGATGCCCAGCCTTGGCTGGCGCGCGCGGGCACCCTGGCCGGGAAACTTCAGGCGGCCTCCGGTCACGCGCCGCAAGATCAGCCCCGCAACAACCACCAGCAGAAGCACGAATGCCAGGGAGATGATCGCCTTGACCGGCGTCGACAGTTCATTGAAGCCAAACACGATATCTTCGCCCTTGCACGATGTCTTCGCCGTCGAAGGTGCAGGGCCAGCATGGCTTTCGGCCCTGTCCTGCACCCGTGCTCTATATCATTCCATGCCACTTTGCGGAACTCATGGTTAGCGCCGGGTTAAGATCGACGCTGGCAACCGCCTGTCTTAACGGGGCGTTAACCATGCAGGCGGCAATTATTGCCGGGAGGGTGGCTGGCATTCAGCGCCCCGTCCGCAAGAGGTCACGCACATGGCGATTGGTGGGCTTCCGCTTTTCGATGCGTTGAAGGCACGGATGAGCTGGCATCACGCCCGCCAGAAGGTGCTTGCCGAGAATGTCTCCAATGCCGACACGCCGGGCTTCCGGCCGATGGACGTCAAGCCTCCGGCGCAGGCCAGTGGCGGGCTGCAGCTGGCGCGCACGCAGGGCGGGCACATCCCGGTGGGTGGGGCGGGTGCTGGCAGGGACCCGTCGCAGCAGCGCCGCTTCGAGACCACGCCCTCGGGCAACGGCGTCAATCTCGAGGACGAGATGATGAAGGTTGCCCAGAACAACCAAGATTATCAGCTCGCCGCGACGCTCTACCAGAAGAGCCTCGGGTTGATGAAAACCGCCATCGGCCGCCGCTGAGGAGCCCGCATCATGGATCTGCTCAAGAGCATCGTCGCCGCCGCATCGGGCCTTCGGGTCCAGTCCGGCCGCATGAAGGTGATTTCCGAGAACCTCGCCAATGCCGACTCGACGACGGACCGGCCCGGTGCCGATCCCTATCGGCGCAAGGTGCCAACCTTCAAGGGCCAGCTCGACCGGGAACTCGGCGTGCGCACGGTCGAACTTGGCCGCGTTCGCACCGACTCGTCGCCCTTCCGCACCCGCATCGAGCCGGGGCATCCGGCGGCGGATGCGAACGGCGAGGTCAAGCTGCCGAATGTCAACTCGCTGATCGAGACCATGGACATGCGTGAGGCCCAGCGCAGCTACGAGGCCAATCTCAACGTGATCTCATCGGCGCGCCGCATGATCTCGCGCACCATCGAAATCCTGCGGGCCTGACGGCTGATTGTGGAGGGCTGATCCGATGACAACCTCATCTTTCGTGGCTGGTGCCTACAATGCGGCCCAGGGCCTTGGCGGCAAGAGCCTGCTGGCCAAGCCGGCGCAGGGTGCCGGCGCTGTGGGCGGCCAGATCCCCGACTTCTCCGCCATGGTCAAAAGCGCGGTCGAGGGCGTCGGCGCTGCCGGGGCCAAGGCCGACCAGCAGGTTGCCGCTGCCGTGGGTGGCCGGGCCGACCTCGTCAACGTCGTGACGGCGGTGGCCGAGAGCGAAGCGGCGATCGAGACGCTGGTGGCTGTGCGCGACCGCATCATCGCCTCTTACGAGGAAATCATGCGCATGCAGGTGTGATGCCTGCCGTTCCGATCTGTTTCTTTTCGTGTCTGTTCCCCAATCCCTTCCTTCCGTTTCCAACCGAAAGCCAGGTCCATGACCGGAGCCGTGATCCTCGACATCGCCCGTGACGGCATCGTCACCTTCCTCAAGGCGGGGGCGCCTGTGATGCTGGTGGCGCTCGTGATCGGCCTCGCAATCTCGATCCTGCAGGCCCTGACGCAGGTTCAGGAGCAGACACTGGTGTTCGTGCCGAAGATCATCGCCGTGTTCGCCTCGATGATGCTGTTCCTGCCCTTCATGGGCGACGCGCTGGGAAGCTATATGATGCGCATCGCGGCGCGAATCGCGTCCGGCGGCTGAGGGTGTCCAGGGCACCGGCCTCCGGCGGAGACGCGTGCACCGCACGGGCAGCTACTGCCCCGTGCAAGGAGAGCCATGAGCATCACCATCCTGCCGGAACTGGCGGCCCTGTTCATGCTCGTGTTCGCGCGCGTGGGCACGATGGTGATGCTGATGCCGGGCCTCGGCGAGCGTTTCGTGCTCAACCGTGCCAAGCTGGCGATCGCGGTGTTTCTGGCGCTGCTGCTGATGCCGGTCGCAAGGCCGCTGATGCAGGTACCGTCCGATCCGGGCCTCTTGATGAGCCTGCTGATCTCGGAAATCCTGATCGGCGCCATCCTGGGGCTATCGGCACGGCTGATCATGGCCGCGCTGCAGACGGCGGGCGTGATCATGGCCAACCAGATCGGTTTGGGCTTCGCCACGGCGGTCGATCCGGCCATGGGGCAGCAGAACCCGTCGATCGGCAACTTCCTGTCGATCCTCGGGATCACGCTGGTGCTGGTCATGGACCTGCACCATCTCGCCATTGCGGCGATCCACAACAGCTACACGATGCTGCCGCCCGGCGCTTACCCGTCCGTGGGCGATGCCTCGGCGCTCGGCCTGCAGGCGGTGAGCAAGGGCTTTTCGATCGCGGTGCAGATGTCGGCCCCGTTCATCGTGTTCGGCCTGCTGTTCAATCTTGGGCTCGGTGTGCTGGCGCGCTTGATGCCGCAGTTCCAGGTGTTCTTCCTCGGTGCACCCGCCGCAATCCTGATCGGCATGGCGATTCTCGCCGCCATCGTCTCCGTCATGATGACCGTGTTCCTCGGCGAACTCGGCAGCTTCCTGAAGCAGCTGGCGGGGTGAGCCGCCATGTCTGACGAGAAGGACGATGACGACAAGACAGAAGAGCCGACACAGCGAAAGCTGGAAGAGGCCATCAAGAAGGGCGATGTTGCCAAGAGCATCGAACTCAATACGTTCTTCATCCTGGGCGGGTTCACGCTGGCGATCCTGATCGCGGGCGGCCATGCGGTGCGCGAGACGGCGCTGAGCATGCGCAGTTTCCTGATGAACGCCCATCAGGTGCCGTCCAGCGGGATGACCATGCAATGGGTCTCGGCGCGCGGCTTCGGCGAGGCGATGCTGGCCTCGGGCGGGATCTTTGGCATCGTGATGGTCGCGGCGCTGATCGGCTGCCTGATCCAGCACAGGCCGCTGTGGACCTTCGAGCCAATGACGCCGAAGCTGAGCAAGCTGTCGCTGATGCAAGGTGCCAAGCGCATCTTCGGCAAGGAAGCCATCGCCAACTTCATCAAGGGCATGCTCAAGGTCGTCATCGTCGGCGCGGTTGTCGGCGTGGTGCTGTGGCGCGAGCATGACCGGCTCGATGCCTTCACCCGCATGGACATCGCCGCGATCCTGCCGGCCACCGCTGCCATCGTGATGAAGATGATGATCGGCGTGCTGGCGATCTATTTCTTCGTCGGCGTGGGCGATTTCGTCTACCAGCGCTTCACCTGGATGAAGCGCCAGCGCATGACCCGCGAGGAGCTGAAGCAGGAATACAAGGACACGGACGGCAACCCCGAGATCAAGGCCAAGCTGCGCCAGATCCGCACCCAGCGCCTGCGCCGCAGGATGATGGCCCAGGTTCCGGAAGCTACCGTGATCGTCACCAACCCGACCCACTATGCCGTTGCGCTGAAATACGAGGCCGGCATGGATGCGCCGATCTGCGTGGCAAAGGGTGTCGATGCCATGGCGCTGAAAATCCGCGAAGTGGCCAACGATCACGACGTGCCGATCATCGAAAACCCGCCGCTGGCCCGCGCGCTGCACGCATCGGTCGATCTGGACGAAAGCGTGCCGGTGGAGCACTACAAGGCGGTGGCCGAGGTGATCGGTTTTGTCTTGCGCACCCGGCGCAGGCGCGCCTAACTGACGGTGCAGGCTCGCTTTGCGGCGCGATGCGCGAACCATGAAGACTCCCAAGGCATGAAGGCTCGCACGGAATGACGCAGGCAACCCAGGAGCAGCAGGTGCGCAAAGGCCAGCCGGTCACCGGCGGAGCCGCCATCGACCGGTCCGACAAGCCCGGCAGCATCGGCCTGCTGATGCTGGTGGCCGGCACAATCGTGGGGGCCGCCATTGCGCTGGGCTTTCTGGCCAACGAGTGGGCGCAGCCGCTGATCCTCGCATTCCTCGCACTTTTGTCGGTGATCGGGGTTTTCTGCCTGTTCGCGCTGTCGATCGGGCTGATCCAGTTCTCCGGCCGCTCCGGCCGCAACGACCTGACACGCACCATCGTCGACGAAGCCGACGACGGGGTCATCGTCACCGAGGCTGACAACCGCATCATCTATGCAAACCGCGCCTATCAGACCCTCTCCGGTGCCGGCACAGTGGCGGATATCAGGCCGGTCGAGCGCCTGTTCGCAGGCGGCTCCGATGTCTCGGAGGTTGTCTACCGGCTGGCGCTGGCGGCGCGCGAGGGGCGCTCGCAGACCGACGAGATCAGACTGTCGCCGCCGTTGACCGGCAAGGGCGATGCCGGCTGGTACCGGGTTTCGGTGAGCATGACGACGCGCGCCGATGGCAAGACGGCGACCTTGTGGCGCGTGCGCGACATCACGCGCGAGCGCATCGGGCAGGAAAACGTCTTTCAGGAACTGCAACAGGCGATCGACTTCCTCGATCATGCGCCCGCTGGCTTCATGTCGATCGATCCGGATGGCTCGGTGCCCTATCTCAATGCCACGCTGGCCGGCTGGCTCGACTATGATCTCGCCAAGGTCGGATCGGGAGGCTTGCTGCTGAAGGACATCGCGCCGCTCAATGCCGTGGCGCTGGTCTCGGCGATCAGCGGCAAGCCGGGCGAGGTGCGCACCGAGGTGGTCGATGTCGACCTGCGCCGGCGCAATGGCCAGTCCGTGCCGGTGCGGCTGCACCACGAGGTTGCCTTCGGGCAGGACGGAACGCCAGGGGCGTCGCGGACGCTGGTGCTCAACCGCACGCCGGGTGAGGCGGGTGCCGATGCCGGCACTGCTGCCGAGGCGCGGCTGGCCCGGTTCTTCAACAACACCCCAATGGCGATTGCCACCGTGGGGTCGGATGGCCGGATCGTGCGCTCGAACGCCGCTTTCGCGCGGTTGTCGGTCGGCATCCCCGCCACCGGTCTGCGCAACCTGATCCGCGATGCCGACTGGGCTGCGCTCCAGCCGTCGCTGAGCGCCGCCGGCAGCGGCAGCGCCGACATCAAGCCTCTCGATGTCTCGATCGTCGGGGAGGGGGACCGGTCGGCCAGGCTGTTCCTCGCGCCCGTGTTTGATGGCGAAGGCGGCGAGGAAAAGGCCATCGTCTACGCGCTCGAAACCACGTCCGAGCGCAAGCTCAAGGAGAACATCGACCAGGCGCAGAAGATGCAGGCCGTCGGCCAGCTCGCCGGGGGCATCGCGCACGATTTCAACAACGTGCTGCAGGTCATCATCAACGCTTCGGATTTCCTGCTGGCCAGCCACAAGCCCACCGATCCGTCCTTCCAGGACATCATGCAGATCAAGCAGAACGGTCTGCGCGCCGCCTCGCTGGTGCGGCAGTTGCTGGCTTTCTCGCGCCGCCAGACCCTGCGCCCGCAGGTGCTCGAATACGGCGACGTGCTCTCCGATCTGTCACTGATGCTGAAACGTGTCGTCGGCGATACGATCGGCCTCGATGTGCGCCATGGCCGCGACCTGTGGCCGATCAAGGCGGATGTGGGCCAGCTCGAACAGGTCATCGTCAATCTCGCCGTCAACGCGCGCGATGCGATGAAGCCGGGCGGCAAGCTGACCCTGCGCACCCGCAATGTCAGCGAGACGGAGTCGCGCAGCTTCAGCTACGCCTCGATGCCGAAGGGCGATTATGTGCTGCTGGAGGTGGAGGATACCGGCTCCGGCATCCCGCCCGAGTTGCTCGACAAGATCTTCGAGCCGTTCTTCACCACCAAGGATGTCGGCAAGGGCACCGGCCTTGGCCTGTCGATGGTCTACGGCATCGTCAAGCAGACGGGTGGGTTCGTGTTCGCCGAGTCCGTGGTCGGGCAGGGCACGACCTTCCGCATCTTCCTGCCGCGCCATGTCGCCACAGCCGAGGAGGAGGCCGCCGAGGCCAAGGCCAAGATCGCCGCTGCCGCGCCCACGGCTGCGGTCGACCACACCGGGGCCGGCACCATCCTGCTGGTCGAGGACGAGGATGCCGTGCGCGCCCTCAATGCCCGCATGCTGATCAGCCGCGGATACACCGTCATCGAGGCCGATTCAGGCGTTGCCGCGCTGCGCGAACTCGAAGCCCATGGCCGCGATGTCGATCTCGTGGTCTCGGATGTGGTGATGCCCGAGATGGACGGCCCGACGCTGCTCGGCGAATTGCGCAAGCGCAACCCCAAAACCCGCTTCGTGTTCGTCTCCGGCTATGCCGAAGAGGCCTTCAAGAAGAACCTGCCCGAAGGCGAGAGCTTCCACTTCCTGCCCAAGCCCTTCACCATGAAACAGCTTGTCGAGACGGTGAAGGCCGCGATGGCGTAAGGGGGGTGCCGATGGCTTCGGGGCTCAACCGATCACACGCAACTCCCCGGCAAACTGCTTCCAGTTCGCCACATATCCCGCCGCGCTGGCGGTGAGCCTTGCGGCGGCGGCGTCATCGAGGGGGCGGATGGCGCGGGCTGGCGAGCCGACGATGAGCGAATTGTCGGGGAATTCCTTGCCCTCGGTGACAAGGGCATTGGCCCCGACAAGGCAGTTCTTCCCGATCTTCGCGCCATTGAGGATGGTCGCTCCCATCCCGACCAGGGAATTGTCGCCGATGGTGCAGCCGTGCAGGATGGCGTGGTGGCCGATGGTGCAATCGCTGCCGATGCTCAGCGGGAAACCCATGTCGGTGTGCAGCATGGCGTTTTCCTGGATGTTGCTGCGTGCGCCGACGGAGATCAGCTCGTTGTCACCGCGCAATACGGCCCCGAACCAGATGCCGACATCCTCGGCGAGCAGAACGTTGCCGATGACATGTGCTCCGGGCGCGATCCAGCAGTGGCCTGCCGGCGGCAATTGCGGCACGAGGTCGGCGAGGGCGTAGATCGGCATGGTTCAGGCTCCTTCGGCGTGGGTCGAGGCTCAGGCGCGGGGCGATGATCTGGCTGGCAAGGGTGTGATGGCGGACATGAAATCGCTGATGGCTGCGATGAAATCGTCATTGCTGTCGCCGGCCACCATGTGGCGGGCTTTGGCCACATCAACGCTGGTCATGGTGCGGGCGACGGCGAGGAATTCCTGCGCCGCTTCGTCCGTCACCAGTTCGCTGAAGGCCCCCCTCACCAGAAGGCCCGGAATGGCGAGCTGCGCGGCCTGGCGCATCAGTGTGTCGCGCACCGTGTCCCACTCGGCATTGACCGAGCGCGGCCCATCGAGAAAGCGCGGGTCCCAGTGCCAGCGCCAGCGTCCGTCCGGATCATGGCGCAGGTTGCGGCGCAGGCCATCGAGCGAGGCCGGACGAGGGCGGTGCGGCAGGTAGGCCGCGACCGCATCGGCGGCTTCCTCGACGGATGCAAAGCCTTCCGCGGCGCGCGCCCGCATGAAGCCCTGGATGGTGTCGACGCCGGCCGGGTTCATCTGCGGCACGATGTCGACCATGCACAGGGCCGAGAACAGCGGGTCAGCCGGATCATCGAGCGCGAGCAGGGCCGCGATGCCGCCGAGCGAGGCGCCGATCACCACTGGCTTCAGGCCTGTCTCCGCGCCGATCTGGCGTGCGACGGCCTGCGCATCGCGGGCATAATCCGGAAAGGCATAGGCCCCGTCAGAGGCCCAGTCGCTGGCGCCATGGCCGCGCTGGTCAAGCGCGATGACCTGCCACGAGCCGGCGAGGGCGAGGCCTGTCTTGCGCCAGGCATGCCGGGTCTGCCCGCCGCCGTGCAGCAGCAGGGCACTGCGCTGCGCCGTGCCGTAGACCGTGGCCACAAGCTTGCCACCATCCGCTCCGCGATAGCTGCGCTGGTGGCCGGTCCTGTCGGCTGGCGGGCGGCTGATCGTGTCGGTCATGGGCGTCCAATCATGGGCGACGTGCAAGGAAGTCGAGCACGCCTTGCTTGTGCGTGCGGTCGCCCACAGCAAGGTTGTGGTCCCGGCCCGGAATATCCAGAACCTCGCCGTGGGGCAGCAATGCGGCAAGGGGTGCGGCAAGCCCCGCAATGTGATCCGCCGTGCCGACGGAGACCAGCACAGGCACGGTGATGCGCCGCACCTCGTCCTCGCTCAGGGTCTGGCGCGAGCCGCGAATGCAGGCGGCCATGGCGCCGAGATCGCTGCCCGTGGCCTCGGCAAAGGCCCGGAACATGCGCTGGGTCGGGTCAGCCAGTTCGCTGACATGGGCAACCTCCATCGCATCCGCGATGCCGACCGGCAGGCCGACACCGTCGATCAGCTTGATGCCCAGGCCGCCGAGCAGGGCCGAGCGCACCCGGGCCGGATGGGCAAGCGCGAGATGGGCCGTGATGCGCGCGCCCATAGAATAGCCCATGACATCGGCATGGGCGATGCCGAGATGGTCCATGAGCCGGACCACGTCCTCGGCCATGATGGCAGCGTGATAGGCCGCCGGGTCATGCAGGCGCTCGCTCTGGCCGTGGCCGCGATTGTCCAGCGCGATGACGCGGTGTCCGTCCGCCGCAAGCAGCTTCACCCAGCCGGTGTTGACCCAGTTGACCATGTGGTTGGAGGCAAAGCCGTGGACCAGCACGATGGGCTCGCCCTTGTCAGGGCCAGTGGGCGGCACATCGATATAGGCGATCTCCACGCCGGCGGAGCTGAAGCGCTGCATGCCAGGGGCCTGTTCAGCGCTTGCGCGGCTTGGCTGCGGCCATGCGCGCCGCACCCAATGTGTCGCCAGGGGGACGGGCCTTGGCTGCAGGCCTGCGCGTGTGGCGGCGGACGCGCGTCTTGAGAGCAGGCTGGCGCTCCTTCTCGATGGTGCGGCCCACCCGCTCGACCTTGCGCATGACACGCAGGAAGTTCGCTCCGGCCAGGCGCGACAGCACCTGTTCGCCATGGCCACGGCGGATCAGCTCGGCAAACAGGGCCGGATAGACCGAGGCGTCTTCCAGCCCGACAGGTTGCGGGCCACCATAGAAATCGCCGCCAATGCCGACATGATCGGGCCCGACCAGCTTGAGCATGTATTCGACATGGTCGCAGAACTGCGCAAGCGTCGCCGACGGCAGGGGCCCGAATTCCGGTGGGTCATCCAGTGCTGCAATCACGGCCGGGTCCGCTTTCGGCCAATGGGCGCGCTTGACCTTCTCGATCCTCCGCCAGAGTTCGGCATTGATGAAGGACGGCACGAAGGTCGCCATGATGAGGCCCTCGCTGTCGGCCACGGCCCTGATCAGGCTGTCGGGCGCATTGCGCGGATGTGGACACAGGGCATGGGCATTGGAGTGGGACAGCACCACCGGTGCCCGGCTGGCCTTGACCACGGCGTGGGCGGCTTGCGGCGAGGCATGGGACAGATCGACGATGATGCCGAGGCGGTTGAGCTCGGCCACCAGTTCATGCCCGAAATTGGAAATCCCGCCCGAGATCGGCTTGTCAGTGGATGAATCCACCCAGGGCAGCGACCCGTTGTGGCACAGCGTGATCAGCCTGACGCCAAGCTGATGCCACATGCGGATCGGGGCCAGCGAGCCTTCGCAGCCGACCGTGCCTTCTACCGACATCAGGGTGCCGATCTTGCCCTTGCGCTTGGCTGCGGAAATGTCCGTGGCCCGGCGGATCGGCATGAAGACGTCGGCATGCAGCGCTTCCATGCGCCGGATCAGGTCGATCTGCTCAAGGGTCACGGTCGCGGGATTGGGGATCTCGCTCGGCAGGAAGGCCGCCATGACCTGGACATTGACCATGCCGGCCTTGAGACGGGGAATGTCGGTGTCGGTTTCCGGGTGGACCTTGGTCAGGTCATAGGCTGCCAGATCGCCGCCCGCAGCCTTGCGCAGCACCCAGGGCAGGTCATTGTGGCCATCGATCAGCGGGGCCTTCCTCAGCAGCTCCACGGCCCGCTTGTAGGCCCCGTCCTTGCGTCCGATCTCGCGTGCCAGTGCCATTGCGCGTCCTTAACCTGCCGCTATGCGGGAGCTGGCGAGCGCCAGGGCCGCCGCTCCAAAATCCCGGCGCCGGTTGGCTTGCCGGAACACCGCCTCGTCATCGGTGCCCCAGACCGAGGCCTGATAGTCCTCATCGACCGAACTGGCCTCCCAGGCTGAATCGGCATCGAGCCTGCCATGGGCCAGCGCCAGCGCGATCACGGCCGAGCCGCTGATCGTGGTGGCCGCGCTCAGCGCTGCGAGCGGGACCGGCGCCGCGATGGCTGCCACCGCCTTGGCCAGGCGGTCCAGCGCCTCGGGCGGCTGGGTGACGTGGATGATGCCGCTGGCCGGGGCGAGATCCGCGCCGAGGTTGGCGCTGACCCAGGCCAGCAGCGGATCCCAGATGGCGCGCTGGCGTTCGGCCAGCTCGCGCGGGGTTTCGGCCCGGTAGCAGATCAGGTCCGAGGCGGCATAGCGCACGATCTCCTCACGCACTGGCACCGACGCATCACGCACGCCGTCGATTGCGGCGTTGACCAGCCGCGTCAGAGGCATCGTCGCCGGGGTGATCTGGCTGGCCTGCGCCTGCCATTCGTCGGCGATGGCTGCGGCGATGGCTTCGTTGTCGACCGCAAGTGGCTGGCGGGCCGGGGTGCGCGCCACCTTGCCGTCGAGCAGCACATGCCACAATCCCTGCCGCAATTCGACCGAGACTGCGGCGTAGAACCGTTTGGGCAGGGCATTGCGCATGCCTCCCTGTGCGGCCTTCATCGGGTCGCGGGGTTCATGCTCTTCGCGGGCACCGAACAGGGAGAGGAATGCATCAGTCGACATCGGCAGATTTGCTAGCATGCCCGCCCCGGCGCGTCAGCGGCAAAGATGACAGAACTGTCATCCTTGCGCCATCGCAACGAAAGGGGCCCGGCGGCAAGATACCTCCATCAAGACCCTAGATCACCCACTGGAACCGGAGAAACCCGATGAAACGCCTCAGCCTGATTGCCGCCGCATCCGTCCTTTTGATCGGAGCCGCTGCCTATGCGCAGCCGGCACCCCAGTCCTCGCCACAATCCGGCGGCGCGCCGCGCGCCGAGCAGTCGACCAGCCGGATGGAGCGCCGTGCCGCTCGCATGGAAGAGCGCATGAACCGCCGCATCGAGCGGCTCAAGACCGACCTGAAACTCACGCCGGCCCAGGAGCCGCTCTGGAGCCCGGTTCAGGCCCAGCTGCGCAAGATGCAGGATGAGCGCCGTGCCAGCCGGCAGGGCAACATGGAGCGCATGCGCAATGCCGAGTTGCCGGATCGGCTGGACTTCATGTCCCAGCGTGCGGCTGCCGGTGCCACCAATCTGCGTGAGCTGTCCACCGCGGTGAAGCCGCTCTGGGCCACACTGGATGCCAGCCAGAAGGAAACCGTCCGCAAGAACCTGCCCGGCGGTCGCTGGCAGGGACGCGGTGAAGGTGGTGGTGAAGGTCGCGGCGAAGGACGTGGAGAAGGTCGCGGTGGCCGTGGCGGCGAGGGCCGCAACTGAGCGGCTGGATCGCGGCCTCAAGGCAGGCCATCCTGAAAGCACGAAAGCCGCCCGGGAGGGCGGCTTTCGCATGTCTGGCAGAGCTGATGACCGGCGAAGGCCGGCCAGCCGAACTCAGCGCGAGTAGAACTCGACCACGAGATTGGGTTCCATCTGCACCGGATAGGGCACATCGGTCAGCGTGGGAACGCGAGCCAGCTTGGTGGTCATCTTGGTGTGGTCGGTTTCGAGATAGTCCGGCACATCGCGCTCGGCGAGGCCGACCGCTTCGAGAACCAGGATCATCTGCTTCGACGCATCCTTGACGGCGACCACATCGCCCGGCTTCACCGCGTAGCTCGGAATGTTGACCTTCCGGCCGTTGACCGTGACGTGGCCATGGTGGACGAACTGGCGTGCGGCAAACACGGTCGGCACGAACTTAGCGCGGTAGACCACCGCATCCAGCCGGCATTCGAGCAGGCCGATCAGGTTCTCGCCTGAGTCGCCCTTCATGCGCACGGCTTCGGCATAGTAGCCACGGAACTGGCGCTCGGAGATCGAGCCGTAATAGCCCTTGAGCTTCTGCTTGGCGCGGAGCTGGGTGCCGAAGTCCGACATCTTGCCCTTGCGGCGCTGGCCATGCTGGCCGGGGCCGTATTCGCGGCGATTGACCGGGGACTTCGGGCGGCCCCAGATGTTCTGGCCCATGCGGCGGTCGAGTTTGTATTTGGCGGCGTGGCGCTTTGACATGTCGCGTGTCCTCTTGGATGCGAGTTTTGAGGACCGCGCCCTCCTGCTCCACACACCGGACCTTGATCCGGAGCGGGCGACAGAACCAGGCTGATCTCAGCCGGTTCACGGGTGCGGAAAAAGCCACGCGGGCCATTGCTGACCCGCGCGACGGGCTGCTTAAAGCCATGAACCGGCTTCGATGTCAACGGCCAACCGGTGTTTTCAGCCGATTGGCCTTCAGCCGGCTGTCGCCGGGGTATGGCAGTCCACCCCGAAGCCGGCCAGCGCCTGGCGCACCGAAGGGCTGGGCGCGCCGGCGCTGAACAGGGCCGTTGCCTCGCCGGGAAGGCTGCATGCCGGGCTCGGGCCGAGCAGCTGCACAACGCGGCGCGCGATCGCCGGCGCTGGATCGATCCATGTCACTGGCCAGGGCGACAGCGCCATCAGGCGCGGCAGCAGCAACGGGTAGTGCGTGCAGGACAAGGTGACCACATCTGTGCGGCGCACCGTCCCGTCGGGATCGGTGACACTGACGAAACATGGCGCAATCTCGGAGCTGATCCCGGCGTCGCTGGCGGGCTCGCCATGCATCTGGGCTTCCGCCATGCCGGCGAGCAGCGTCGAGCCGACCAGCGTGACATCGCAGCCGCCGGCATAGCTGCGCACGAGGTCGCGGGTGTAGTCGCGGGCCACGGTGCCGGGCGTGGCCAGCACCGAGAACAAGCGGCTCTGCGAGCGCTCTGCCGCTGGCTTGATGGCCGGCACCGTGCCGACGAACGGTGTGGCGAACCGGGCGCGCAGCGCTGGCAGGGCCAGGGTTGAGGCCGTGTTGCAGGCGATGACGACGCAATCGGGCTCATGCGCCGCGATCAGGCCCGCCATCTGGTCCAGCAGCCGGGCCACGAGATCCCGCTCTTGCCACGCGCCATAGGGGAATGCGGCATCGTCCGCCACATAGATGTAGCTGGCGTCGGGACGGACGCGGACGATCTCGCGGAACACCGTCAGGCCGCCTAGGCCTGAATCGAATACCAGAATCCGGGGTGCGCGGCTCATCATCGCCATGGCCTGATGCGCCTGTCCGGCCAGAAGATCAACGCCCTGCACCCGTCTCACATCCCGTTGTCGCGAGGCGCGATCATGCTCACCGGATGGTTGCCAAATCCTGAAACGCAGCGGGCATCAGGCTTTCAGGCTGGCAGCACAGGCGCGAGCCGCTTGCCATGCGGACAGGGTCGCGCCGCCGACCGTCATCGCGCCGCCTCCGCCCGTCGCCTCGCCGGCAAACCAGAGCCGCGCCGCGACCGGCTCGGCCAATGCTGCACGGGCGGCACTCCGGCCCGGCTGGCAGACCGAATAGGAGCCCCGTGCCAGCGGGTCATGCCACCATGATGCGAGCCTTCCGGCCTTGACCGCGCCGCGCACCGACGAGCCAAGCATGCCGGCCAGCAGAGCCGTGATGTGGCTGATCGCTGCCGCCTCGCCTGCAGCGCCAAGGTCACGGGCAACATCGCCGCCGCAGATTGCCACTGCCAGCGGCTTGCCGTTTGGAAACAGCTCGATCATCGTCATGGCCTCGGGGCGGGTCGCCTCCATCAGCGTCGAGCCATCGGACAGCCCGAAGCGTTCGCCGTCGATCCTGAGCGCGATCTTGGTCAGCGCGCCCATGCCGATGCCATCGAGGGCCGCCAGATGGCCGGATGGCAGATCGGGCGTGAAGCGGATGGCGCCGGCCTTGAGGACGCCGACCGGCACGGTGACGATCGCCGCACGCGCCGTGATCGTGCCGCGCGGTGTCATGGCCTCGATGCCGCCGCTGCCCCAGTTGATCGCCGTGACCGGCGTCGACAGGCTGACCGGCAGGGCCTTGCCGTAGGCTTCGACCAGCGCGCCATAGCCGCTGGTGGTGGTGAGGTCTGGGCCGCTCCACAGGCTCTGGTTGTCGAGCACGGAGATGCGCACGCCGTCTTCGCCGAGGACGAGCAGCAACCCCGAACGGGCGATCTCGCGGCTTTCAGGGGCCATGTCGGCCACCGCATCGGCCAGCGACATGTCGCGTCCACTGGCGGCCACGCGCTCCATGCGCGCTTCCATCTCGCGGAAGGCCTGCCAACGGCGACCGCGCTCGATCATGCCGAGCGGCTGCCCATTGGCATGGACCTGCCAGCCGCCCATCCGCCAGCCCGAACCATCAAGCGTGACACCGAGATCACGGGCGATGCCGACCCAGGGATTGCGGTCGGCGAAATGCACGATCTCCGCGCCGGCATCGAAGCCCGCGCCGAGCGATGCCCCCGTGAAGGCGCGCCCGCCGATGCGCTCGCGCGCTTCCACCATCCTGAAGCTGACCCCGAGGCGCATCAGTTCGCGAGCGGCACTGAGGCCGGCAGCCCCGGCGCCGACGATCAGTACATCCACATCGGCGGCGAAGAGCCGCGAAGCCATGCCGGGTAGTGCGGCAGCGGCGAGGCTGCCGGCCACAAGGCTGCGCCGCGATGGCCCTGATGATCGGGTGCTTCTGGTCATGCTTCGACATGCCAAAGACCGATGGCAACGCCAAGGCGTCCAGCCATCACTAAGTTGTCAGGGCCTGGTTCTCAGGCCTCTGCAATCACGCCTTGGCCAGCGCTGCCAGCATGGCTTTCACGTCCGCCATGGCAGAGGCCAGCGCGGCAGGCTCGCGCGAGCGCACGATGAGGTTGGTGTTGGGCTGGCCCGCCTCGTCCCAGAACGGGTAGGAGCCGATCATGGTGGCCGGATGCGCCTTGGCGACAGCGCGCAGCGGCTCGCCGATGTCACCTTCGCGCATGTCGGCGCGCACGCTTTCCGAGAGCAGCTTCACGCCGGTCTGAAGCGTCGGCGCGACCGCATCGAGCATGGCCTGCATGATCACCGGCACGCCGGCCATGACAATGACATTGCCGATGCGGAAGCCCGGAACCTTGTTGTAGCTGTTATGGACCAGTTCCGCGCCCTCGGGCATCCGCGCCATGCGCAGCCGTGCCTCGTTGAGTTCCTCGGGCTTGAAACGCTCGCGCATCGCGGCCACGGCCCGCGGATCAACATCGATCGGCACCCCGAACGCCTTGGCCACGCAGTCCGCCGTGATGTCATCATGCGTCGGCCCGATGCCGCCGGTGGTGAAGACATAGCTGTAGCGGGAGCGCAGGGCATTCAGCGCGGCGACGATATCCTCTTCCTCATCGGGGACAACGCGCACCTCCTTCAGGTCGATGCCGATGTTGGTCATGTATTCGGCGATGTAGCCGATGTTCTTGTCCTTGGTGCGCCCGGACAGGATCTCGTCGCCGATGATCAGCAGCGCGGCGGTGATGATGGCGGGAGTTGGCATGGGTTTTCCTCGGAGGATCAGCAGGGCCGCGCCGGCCGCGTTCCCCGTTCAGGCGGGATCGTGGTAAGCGCGCAGCACACGACACACAAGCGGAATTGCCCCGATGAAACTGCCGCCCCTGATCACCGGTCGCCTGATCCGGCGCTACAAGCGCTTCCTTGCGGACGTTGAACTCGACAGCGGCGAGGTCGTGACCGCCCATTGCGCCAATCCCGGCTCGATGATGGGCCTGAATGCGCCCGGCATTCCGGTCTGGCTGTCGGTGTCGGACGATCCAAAGCGCAAGCTTCGTTATTCATGGAAGCTGGCCGAGATTGATTTTGGCTGGTGCGGGCCGCAACTGGTGTCGATCGATACCGGCCACCCCAACACGCTGGCCGAGGAGGCGATCCTCGCCGGCCTGATTGCCCCGCTGGCCGGCTACGGGACGGTGCGGCGCGAGGTCCGCTACGGGCGAAACAGCCGCATCGATCTGCTTCTGAGCGGGGGCGACGAAACCGGCAGCCAGCGCCCGGACTGCTATGTGGAAGTGAAAAACGTCCACCTGATGCGCCAGCCGGGGCTGGCCGAGTTTCCCGATTCCGTGACCAGCCGCGGGGCCAAGCATCTTGAGGAACTCGGTGACATGGTGGAAGCAGGTCACCGGGCCGTGATGCTGTTCGTGGTCCAGATGGCGGCGGAGCGCTTCGCCATCGCCAGCGATATCGATTCTGCCTACGGCAAGGCGCTGGAGCGGGCCATGGCACGCGGGGTCGAGGTGCTCGTGCACGTCTGCATGATGGCGACCGACCGGATCGTGCTGGCCGGTTCAATCCCGTTCGGGGATGCTGGCGCGCCTGTCAGCCCTGCTGCGGCGGACGCTCGAAAATGAAGTTAAGGCGCGTATGCCGAACCAGGCGATAGCCAGCCTTTTCGAGAAGAGGCCTGAGATCGACATTCCACTTGGAGGTCGAGTCCTCTATGATCAGCAGGCTCGGCCAGAGATGTTGGTTGCCGGGCGCAAGGAAGGGTTCGAGGATCAGGTCTTCCGCGCCCTCGACATCGATCTTCATGCCATCGACGCGGGCGAAGCCCTCCGAGGCCAGAAGGTCGACCAGCGGCAGGGCAGGGGCCTTCACAGCCTGTGCCGAGGTGGAATTGAGCACCCGCACGCTCGATTCGCCCTCGTTCCGCGGATCGAGGAACAGGGTCAATTCGCCAGCCTTGTCGGCGACGGCGCATGCGACGGCCTTGACCGTGCCGAACGGATTGAGGCCGATGTTGTAGGCCAGCTTGGCAAAGACGCGCGGCTGCGGCTCGACGGCCAGAATGCGCGCACCGGAGCCGGCCAGCCCGGCCACGAACAGCGCATAAGCCCCGACATTGGCCCCGATATCGACGAAGTGATAGCCGTCGCGCGCATGGTCTTGCACATGCCGGCGCAGCGCGGCCAGTTCCTCGATGTCGAAATGCTGCGGCATGAACAGCACGCGCTTTTCGCAGACATTGCTCTGCGGATGGATGCGCATGCGGGCGCCCAGCGTCTCGGTGTCGACCGGCGCGCCCTTGAGATGCGCAATCGCCAGCCGGCGCAGCAGGAAGGCGAAGCGGCGGCTCAGCCAGGCTGAGGTGCTGGCGCGCGTATGGCGGATCGCCCAGGCGACGAAGCCTCGGGCGGCATAGGTGCCGAAGGCGGGCGCTTCGGTCTGGCTTGTGCTGGCTGTCATTGCCAGCCGCTTAGCATCTGGAGGGCACAGCGCAAAGGGGCAGCCGGCAAGGAGGCGACCGGTGTGCTGCAACCCGCCCGGCTGCGATGCCGGACTTTACGCGCCGGCCAACTTGCGCGATAGCCACGTCGGCTGCATCCTTGTTCGAACAGGTGGGGGTGCCCTGCCGGGTCGCGGGGGCTCCCGCCAGCGCACGAGACAAGACAATGGCCACGGACGACGCCAGCACCGGCGTGCGACGCCGCACCAACGAGATCAAGCGGCACGGGCCCGAGGCTTTCGCGGCCATGCGCAAGGCTGGACGGCTCGTGGCCGAAGGGCTCGACATGATCGCCGCACATGTGCGACCCGGCGTGCTGACCTCCGAACTCGACCGCCTGATGTTCGCGTTCGCGATGGACAACAAGGCTTACCCGGCGACGCTGAACTATCGCGGCTACCGCTATTCGATCTGCACCTCGATCAACCATGTGGTTTGCCACGGCATGCCTGATGACAAGCCGCTGCGCGATGGCGACATCATCAACATCGACTACACGCTGATTGTCGATGGCTGGCATGGCGATGCCAGCCGCATGTATGGCGTGGGCAGTCTCAACCGCAAGTCCGAGCGGCTTTGCGAGATCACCCACGAGAGCCTGATGCGCGGGATCGCGGCGGTGCGTCCCGGCGGGCACTTCGGCGATATCGGCCATGCGATCCAGTCCTATGCGGAGGGCGAGCGCTGCTCGGTGGTGCGCGATTTCTGCGGCCACGGGCTCGGCCAGCTGTTTCACGACGCGCCCAACATCCTGCACTATGGCGCACGCGGCGAGGGCGCGATGATGGAGCCCGGGATGCTGTTCACCATCGAGCCGATGATCAACCTCGGCAAGCCGCATGTGAAGATTCTCGCCGATGGCTGGACGGCCGTGACGCGAGACCGTTCGCTGTCGGCGCAGTTCGAGCACACCGTCGGGGTGACCGACACCGGTGTCGAGATTTTCACGCTGTCTCCTGCCGGGCTCGATTATCCGCTCGGCAAGCAGGGCTGATCCCTTGCCGGCCTGCCGCGATGGCATCTGATCCCGCTCCGGACCCGCACTATATCGGGCACCGCGACCGGCTGCGCGAGCGTTTCCTGACAGCCGGGCCTGATGCGCTGGCCGATTACGAATTGCTCGAACTGGTGCTGTTCCGCTCGATCCCGCGGCGCGACGTGAAGCCGATTGCGAAGGAGTTGATACGCAGATTCGGGTCCTTCGCCGAAGTGGTTGCCGCGCCTCAGCATTTGCTGACCGAGGTGCCCGGCGTCGGCGAGGCGGTCGCCGCAGATCTCAGGATCGTGGCGGCCGCCGGCCAGCGCCTTGCAAGGGGGCAGGTGACGAAGCGTGCCGTGCTGGGAAGCTGGACGGCGGTGATCGATTATTGCCGCGCGGCCATGGCCTTCGAGGCGCGCGAGCAGTTCCGCATCCTGTTTCTCGACAAGAAGAACGCCCTGATCGCCGATGAGGTGCAGCAGGTCGGCACGGTCGACCATACGCCGGTCTATCCGCGCGAGATCGTGCGCCGGGCGCTGGAATTGTCCTCCACGGCCATCGTGCTGGTCCACAACCATCCCTCCGGCGATCCGACGCCGAGCCAGGCCGACATCACCATGACGCGCGAGATCATTGCCGTGGCAAAGGCGATGGGCATCGTGGTGCATGACCACATCATCGTGGGCCGCGACGGCCATGCGAGTTTCAAGGGGCTCAGGCTGATGTGAGCGTTCTGCTCTTCATGTCCTTGATGAGTAAGGTTCGTTCCGAATTGGTTTCCAGCTCAGGTCGACAAAGGACCTCAGCAGCCACTCATCCGGGCCATAGCGGAACCAGCGTTTCCATGCATTCAGGATGATGACGACCGCTGAAAAGGTTGCAAAAGCAACAAGCATGATGACAGCGGGCCCAAGCGCCCCAAACAAGCCAAGGCCCCATCCCATGAAAACCGACCCGAGAATGATAGAGTGCAGAATATAGCCGCTAAGCGAACTGCTGCCGGTCGCGGCCAACCAACGGACCAGCGCAGAATGTCTGGCGTTCTGAGCCCAACTGAGCACTGTCATCGCCATCCCGAACGACAGCACCGGTGCGCAGATGCAAAAACAGATCAGGCTGACGGTCATCAGACCGGAACCTGCTTCTTGCGTCGTCCCTGACAGCAAGAGCACTGACAGGAATGATGCGCTACTGCCCAACAGCCCTGAGATGAATGCAAAGCGCACCCTTCCATGATGTTTCCGCAATGTCTCCTGGGAGGGCGGAAACACGCCTGATCGCCCCGCAGCCAATCCCACGAGAAACATTGCCAGCGCAGGCAGCCCGTTGAAGAGGGCGACAAAGCCAAGAGCGACCGGCAAGTCATTGATCCGCTGGACGACAGCATCCGTGAAACTGCCAAGGTAGCCTTGTCCGGCTGCGACTTGCATTGCAGCATTGATGCTTGCTGAGTGCAGGATCGCCTCCTGGATAACAAAGACCTGTGCAGCTGCCGCGCAGAAGTAGATCACGCCCGATGCCATCAGCAGGGTCTTCACAGGCTTCTTGCGGCAAAGCCAAAGAACTGAGCCAAGAATGGCGTAGAGCATCAGGATGTCACCGGGAAACAGAAGAATCGCATGGGCCAGACCAAAGGCGAATAGCGCCAGAAGACGGCGAGCGAACTTGCCACGCAAGACAACAGGATCGCCTACGTCTTTCTGCAGGATTCGAGCGAAGCCGAACCCGAACAGAAACGAGAACATCAGGAAGAACTTGCCGGCAAAAGCGCTGTTGCCAATCAGCAAGGCAACACCGTCGAGAAGCGTCGTTGGGTTTGGCACATGCGTCACTGGAAAAGCGAAGTACGGCGCATTGACAACGATAATGCCCATTAGGGCGAAACCGCGGAGTGCATCGATATCCTGTGCGCGCGGCACAGCGTTGGACTTTCGGGCGTCATCTGCATCGCCGCAGGCCGGACTGTTCATTTGCCTTCACCTTGTCCTGTCAGCATTCGGGCAAGGGCCGATTTCATTGAAGGGAGTTGATCACTGATCTGATCAAGTCCATGAAATGTAGCCTGAGACATCAAGCCATCGACCATGTTCACGACAAGCCGGGCTGCGTGGTCGGGATTCAAATCGGGATTGAGTTGCCTGCTCGCCTGGGCAGAGCGAATGGCCATGGCGACAGTTTCCCAGGTCTCGAGATCGTTGGCCCGGACCCGTTCCTGCAAATCCGGTTGCCGAAGAACTTCGGCAATGACCTCGGCCTGCAAGGCGAGATCGCTGTCGCTCACGCGCACGACAATCTCGTCGAGTATTGCAGAGAAGCTCGTGAGGAAATCGTCGGTGTGTGCAAGTGGTGCGAGCAGATCATTCCGCCACTGGCGCTCGTCATCTACAATTCCTGCGATGATGTCTGCCTTCGAGCGGAAGTAGTGATAGATGGTGCCTGGGCTCATGGCGGCGACGGCACAGATATCCTTCATGCTGGTGGAATGAAAACCGCGCTGCACAAAAGACGCACTGGCGGCCGCAATGATCGCGGCACGCCGCGATTTGTTCAATTCAGCATTTCTGGAGCGCATAAGGCGAATGTCCATTCGACGAATGAACGTTCGATAAATCAGGTTCGCCTCTGTTGTCAAGTCGTTCTGTCAATCTGCCCTATGGCCTCTCAGGCTCCATCCCACTATGGTGCCGGCCAAATCAGACGTGAGAGGATCCGATCATGGCCGAGAAGGGTGTTCCGCACTTCCACAACGAGCCCGGCGTGCCGGTCATCAAGGTGGGCTCCAAGGAGTTCATGTGCATCGGGGCCAAGCCGCCGCTCGATCATCCGCATGTCTTTCTCGACATGGGCGATGATGGCGAGATTGTCTGCCCGTATTGCTCGACGCTTTATCGCTACGACGCTGCAATCGGTGCTGGTCATTGTGAGCCTCAGGCCTGCGAATGGGCCGGCGACGCGGCCAAGGCTGCCTGACGCACGACCTCGAAGCCGCCCGTGACCAACCTTCCCGTGCTGATTGCCGGGGCCGGCATTGCCGGCCTGACGGCTGCCGTGGCGCTTGCCCGCGCCGGCGTGCCTGTTGTGCTGGTCGAGCGCCGGGCCGGCTTCAGCGAGGTCGGGGCCGGGCTTCAACTCTCGCCCAATGCGACCAGCGTGCTTGACGTGCTCGGGCTCGCGGCAGGGATCGGGCGGCATGCCGTGGCCCCGCGCCGGCTGGATATCCGGCACTTCGGTGGTGGTGAGCCCTATGCCGGCATGCCGATGCGCACGCTGGCAGAGCCTGACAATGCCCCGTTCTGGTGCCTGAAGCGGGCCGATCTCCAGACCGCGCTGCTCGATGCCGCGCGGATGACGCCGGGCATCCGGCTGCTTGTCGGGCGCTCGGTCAAGGCCTTGGTCCAGCACGCCGGAGGGGTCGGCGTCACCATCGAATCCGGGCGCGGGCAGGCCGAGGTCATCGAGGCCTGCGCCGTCATCGGCGCGGACGGGCTCTGGTCCTCGGTGCGAAAGCTGGTCGGGGATCGGTCCGAGCCGCGCTTTCTGGGCTATGAAGCGTGGCGGACGCTGCTGCCTGTTGCGGCGGTCGATGCCTTTGCCAGCGGGCCTGCCGTCAACCTCTGGCTCGGCACAGCCGGGCACGCCGTCCACTATCCGGTGGCGGAAGGCCGCGAGATCAATCTCGTGCTGATCCGCCGCGCGCAGGAGCCATCGCCTGAGTGGACCCGCGAGGGCGATCCGGCCAGGCTTTCGGGCTTGCTCAAAGCCGCAGCTGCGCCTCTGCGCGGGCTGATCGAGGGCGCTCCGAGCTGGCAGGTCTGGTCACTGTTCGATTGTCCGCCTGCCGCCATGGCGCATGGTCGCGTGGCGCTGATCGGCGATGCCGCCCATCCTGTCCTGCCGTTCCTGGCACAGGGGGCGGGTCTTGCCATCGAGGATGCGGGTTTGCTGGCGCAACTGCTGCCCGCCGCCTGGCTGGCCGACGGGCAGGCCAGTCGCCAGGCGGTGCAGGCCGTGCCGGATGCGTTGAAGCGCTTTGCCGGCCTTCGGGCCGCTCGCGCGGCGCGCGTGCAGGAGACAGGCCGCAGCAATGGCCGGATGTATCACGCCGGCTTTCCCCTCAACGTGGCGCGCGACCTCGTGCTGAAACAGCTCGGGGATGCTGGCATGCGCAAGCGCTATTCTTGGCTCTATGGCTGGCGGTTGCCGGCAAATCCCTGACGCCCCTGCCGGCAGAGAGCCCGCGCCAAAGAGCCCGCGCCAAAGAGTTCGCGCCCCGGATGGCGCGGCTGGTGCGGACAGCGGGGGTCGAACCCGCACGGTTTTTGAGGCCGAGGGATTTTAAGTCCCTTGCGTCTACCAGTTTCGCCATGTCCGCATTCAAAACGCGCCGTCGCCGCTGAGTGGGTTAGCGCAGCCGGCGGCGCATGGAAAGATGCGCAGGCGCCGGCCCGCCTGCCGCGCGCCCTACAGCAAGGTGCGCATGGTCTGCGCCAGATCGCGCGTGGCGGTGTAGTCGACCTTGCCCGAGCCGAGCACCGGGATGGTCTGGGTGACGAGGATGGCGCGCGGAATCCAAAGTTCCGGAAAGCCCTGGGCCTGCGCTTCCTTGAGCAGCGCCTTGCGGTCGCCATCCGGCTTCTCTGTGACAAGCACGAGTTGCTCGCCCTTCTTCGGATCGGGTAGCGAGACGACCACATGGTTGTGGCCCGGCCAGAGTGAGGAGACCATGCTCTCGACCGCCGCCAGCGAGATCATCTCGCCGCCAAGTTTGGCAAAGCGCTTGGCGCGGCCCTTGATGCTGACGAAGCCGGCATCGTCGATGTCGACGATGTCGCCGGTGTCATGCCAGCCCCCGTCTGGTGCCACGATCGTGTTCGGCCTGTCTGCCAGCAGGTAGCCCATCATGACGTTGGGGCCCTGCACGAACAGCCGCCCGCCCGTGTCGATGCCCTCGACCTTGTCGAGCCGGTGGGCGATGCCGGGCAGCATGCGCCCGACCGAGCCGTGGCGCGCGCCGTCGCCGATGGTGTTGCAGGTCAGCACGGGCGCGCATTCGGTGCAGCCGTAGCCCTCGCAGATAATGGCCCCATAGGGCTCCCACATGCGGCGAGTCTCGTCCTTGACGCGCTCGGCCCCGGCGATCACGATTCTGACTGTCTTCAGGTCGGCCTCGTCGGCGGCGCGGGCATAGCCTTGCAGGAAGGTGTCGGTTCCCAACAGCACGGTGCAGGCCGTTTCGCCGATCAGCTTGGGCACCTGCTTGTAGTGCAGCGGCGTGGGATACATCACCACCTTCATGCCGTTCAGCAGCGGCATCAGCGTGGCCGCCGTCAGCCCGAACGAATGAAACACCGGCAGCGGATTCATCACCACGTCGTTCGCACTCAGCATGCCGTCGGCATGGGCGAAGATCTGCATCGCGTTGGCTACCAGATTGGCGTGGCTCAGCACCACCCCCTTGGGCTGCCCTTCGGTGCCGGAGGTGAACAGCACCACAGCCTCGCTGTCGACATCCAGTTTCGCGCCGATGGTCGAACGCGGCGTGATGCTGGCCAAAGCGCCGATGATCTTGTCGAGGCTGGTGATCTGCTTGCGCACATCCTCAAGGTAGATGACGCGGCGGCCCTGTTCGAGGGCGGCGACCACGTCATCCAGCTTGCCCTGATCGACGAAACGCCGCGACGTCACGATGGTGCGGACGTCGCCGACCTCGCAGGCGGCGCGCAGGTTCTTGAGCCCGGCCGTGAAATTGAGCATGGCCGGCACGCGGCCAAAGGCGGTCAGCCCGAACACGGTGACGGCGATGCCCTGCACATTGGGCAGCAGCACGCCGACCCGTTCGGCATTGTTGGTCAACTCGCGCAGCTTTGCACCCAGCACCAGTGCGCCCAGCACCAGCCTGCCATAGGTCAGCGGGCTGCGCTCGGGGTCTTCCAGGATGATCTTGTTCTTGCCATGGGCCGAGACGGCATCAAGCAGGGCAGACCAGAGCGTGCGCCGCGCGCGCGCGACGGAGAATTCAGTGCCGGCCATTGATGGCTTCGCTTTCGTTGGGCGTTCCTCTTGGCCGGGAGGCTAGAAGAAAGAGGCTGGCAGGGGAAGGGGAGGGGCGCAGCCAACGCAACGCCATCCAGTGTCATCACCGGCCTTTTGCCGGTGATCCCGGCGCGAGAGGCGTCGCATCCTTCGAAACGAGATGGCCGCCACAGGGGCGGCTAAGACACCGGGAGTAGATGACCCCAGGCTTTTGCCACAGCCGTCATGGTCGGGCTGACCCGACCATCCCCGTCTTGATGCGTGGGCCGGTTTTCGCGGCCGTGCGCCCAAGGCCATCCGGTGTGCTTGACCATTCTCGCTTCATAATATAAAGGAAGCTTACTTACTAATAAGGAGATAGCCATGCAACGCCGTTCGTTCCTGCGCCTCGTCGGGGGTGGAATCATTCTCGCCGTCAACCCTTGGAGTGCTCATGCACAAGTGAACCCTGCAGCCCCTTGGCAGCTTGCGCCGTCCATCCAGGGGGACGTTCGCAGGCAAGCCCTCGCCTATGCGATCCTCGCTCCCAACCCTCACAACAGACAACCATGGATGGTCGACCTGCGAACGCCGGAAACGGTCTTGCTGTTCTGTGATCCGACAAGACTGTTGCCGCAGACCGATCCCTTTTCCCGGCAGATCATGATTGGACTTGGTGCCTTCATTGAGAGCTTCGTGATTGCCGCGTCACAATCAGGGCGCAGCGTCGAAACCACGTTGTTTCCGGATGGCTTCTCCGAGACCGGCATCGATGGGCGGCCTGTCGCCATGATGCGGCTTGCGCGCACTGTGCCAGCGGACCCGTTGTTCCGGCATATCCTGAGCAGACGCAGCACCAAGGCACCCTATGACATGGCGCGCGTCATCCCTGCCGGCGACCTGGCCGCCATCATTGCCTCGCCGCGTTCAAACTTGCACGCGATCAGGATTGAAACGGACCCGCAGGCGATGACGGCAATCCGCGGTTTCATGACACGCGCGGGCGAGATTGAAGTAACGACCCCACGGACGTGGGAGGAGAGCGTCAATCTCATGCGGATCGGGCAGGCGGAAATCGCAGCCAATCCGGATGGCATCTCGATCGGCGGACCGATGATTGAAACCCTGCTGGCGAGTGGCCGGATCAACCGCACCATGATGGCTGATACCTCCAGCCCTGCCTTTCGCGCTGGAACGGAGCGCTACACCGCGTCGATCGGTGCCACGCCGGCCGCCATCTGGTATGCCACTGACGGCAACACACGTGTCGATCAGATCGAAGCAGGGCGCGCCTGGATGCGGATTGCGCTGACAGCCGTCGAAAAGGGCCTGTGCCTGCATCCGATGAGCCAGGTTCTCCAGGAGTTCCCGGAGATGTCGAAGGAACTTGCCGCCTTCCACGCGCATGTCGATGTCAAAGCGCCGGCGCGGGTTCAAATGCTGGCGAGGATTGGCTATGGTCCTGGTGTCGGTCCAACGCCGCGATGGCCGTTGGAGACCCGGATCACAGCCTCTTGACCCATCTTCCTGACCCACCGCCTCCTTCTTTCGTTCTGCTCAACGAAATTGGCATCATCAGCCAGTTGGCCGGCGCGAAGCTGGAGGCGGTTCTCCCGTTCCACATCACAATGGCTCAGTTCCGCATCCTCAACCATTTCGTCCGGTTGGGCGGCAAGCCCAATATCAACAAGCTTGCGCAAGCATTTCAGGTCTCCAAACCGACCATGGGTGGCGTTGTCGAGGGCATGCACCGCAAGGACCTCGTGACGTTGACCCAGGACCCGGACGACAAGCGAAGCAAGCTTGTGGCCATTACCGCCAAGGGGCGTGAAGCGCATGCGCTGGCCATCGGGAACCTCGCACCCGAACTGGCCAAGATCGAAGCCGCCATGGGGCGGGACGCGGTGAGTGCCATGTTGCCGGAACTGCAAAGGTTGCGACGGTATCTCGATCAGAACCGGTAAAGTCTCAGACGCTGGCCCAGCCATTCATCATCGACCGGGTGCTTCAGGGTCTTGGCCCTGCGACGGACTTGCCGGTTCCGGGATGGCAGTATTTCACTCTCACGCCCTCCGCCGGGGGGAAGCGTGATCGGTTCCCGTCGCCGAAGCGTGACGTCAGCCCTTTGCTCGCACCCGTGCGTTCGCGGCCTTTGAAAGGTCCACGGGACCTTTCAATCTGCTCCGCAGCCCGGCGGCTTACCCCTTGGTTTCCTTGGCGATCGGCTCGACGTAGGTCATGCCCATGTCCCAGGGGAAATAGATCCACGTGTCCTGGCTGACCTCCGTGACGAAGGTGTCGACCAGGGGGCGGCCTTCGGGCTTGGCATAGACCGTGGCAATGTGGGCGTTGGGCAGCATGTCGCGCACCACGCGGGCCGTCTTGCCTGTGTCGACGAGGTCATCGAGCACCAGCACGCCCTTGCCCTTGCCATCGCCGATGGCGCGGATCGAGGGCGCGATGTCCTTGACGATGACCAGTTCGGACTGGTTCTTGTAGTCATGGTAGCTGGCGATGCCGATGGTCTCGATCACGCGCAGCCCAAGTTCGCGGCAGACGATGGCGGCCGGCACCAGCCCGCCGCGGGTGATGCAGACGATGGCCTCGAACGGGCCTGCATCGGCCAGCCGCCAGGCCAGCGCGCGGGCATCGCGGTGGAACTGGTCCCACGAGACGGGAAAGGCTTTGGGGGACATGGGGCTGGCCATGATGCTGCGGCTCCGCTGGCTGAGATGTGCCCTGATGCCAAAGCGCAATTGCGCCATGGTCGCAAGGGGCGGGCGGTTCTGTTAAACGGTTTTTCCATGATCAGGATCACGCGCTCGCTGGCCATCGACCCGGCGGACCTGTCGGAGAGCTTCGTGCGCTCGTCAGGGCCGGGCGGGCAGAATGTCAACAAGCTCTCGACGGCGGTGCAGCTGCGCTATCCGGTGGACAGGCTTGCCGGCATGCCGCCGGACATGCGCGAGCGGCTGGCCTTGCTTGCCGGGCGGCGCCTGACAGCTGACGGCGAACTGATCATCATCGCCGAGCGATTCCGGACGCAGGTGCAGAACCGCGAGGATGCACTGGCGCGTCTGGTGGCGCTGTTCAAGGAAGCGTCCGTACGGCCCAAGGCCCGCATCGCCACGCGCCCGACACGGGCTTCGAAGGTCCGGCGCGTCGAAGGCAAGGTCAAGCGCGGCGCCATCAAGCGGGCGCGCGGCGGCCCGGCACAGGATGACCACTGAGGCAGCCGGAGATGGCTGCAAGGGAAGCCTGCCATGGATGAGGCCTGCCGGTCTGACAACGGGCTCCTTGTTTGAGTTCAATGGGGAACAATCTGGGGTTTCATTTTAATCGTTTTTTCATTTCGAAATACAACCTTTAGGCGATTTTCCGAAAGTCGCCCGCCCATGTTCCGCTCCATCAGCACCAAATTTGCGGCGCCGTTCCCGCTGTTCTTGTTGCCCATTGCGTTTCTCCTGTTCTTCCTTGTCAGTACCCATGACAAGGGCATCGCCACGGCGAGCAACGAGATCTCGGGCCTGCCCAGCATCGGCGCGGCGCTGGATCTGAGCAGCTCCGTCCTGCGTGCGTCCGGCCGGGGTGTGCCCAGCGAAGGAGGAGCCGCGCCGGGCGACGACACGGCGATGGCTGCGGTTCATGCGGCTGCAAGGGTGGCTGAGGCGATCTTTGGGCGCGAGGCCCACCTGCGCACTGGCAACGATCATGCCCAGAGGCTTTTGCAGCAAGGGCAAAGCACTGCCCGGCAGCTTCAGGGCAAGACCAGCATCGAGCCGGAACAGGCCACTCAGATGATCGAACACCTGGCCGGACTTGTGAGCGCCATCGGCGATGTCTCGGAACTCTTTCTCGACCCGGAACTCGACACCGACTACCTGATGGACTTGCTGGTGAACCACAAGCCGAAAAGCTTGGCCTGCTGGCCTATCTCAACCGCTTTCCCTTCGACAAGCTCAAGGTCGACCGCAGTTTCATCGACCATGTCGATCTCGACCCGGAGCGCCTGAAGCTGTTGCAGGGCATCGTCAGCATGGCGCGGACGCTGGGCAAGCGCACCATTGCAGAGGGGGCCGAACGCAGCGCGGAGTTGGCGGTGCTGGCCTCGCTGGGATTCGATCTGGTGCAGGGCTATGTCGATTTGCGGCCGCTGGGCGCGGCAAAAGCGATGATCCGTGCTTCGGAACTGGAGCAAGCCGCCCTGATGCAGAGAACCGAAGCGGCCTGAGCCGCAGAGCGAGGCGGCTCACTTATGCGGCTGTGCGGGGGAAAAGGCGGGTCCGGCCTTCCGGCAGATGCGGCTCTGCCAAAACGCCGGACCCTGTTTGCGAAACCCGGTCCGGGACGGGTGGGGTGGGACGTGACCAGACTTCGCAATTCCTGTTGTTTTTCCCAAGAAGGTCCTGGGCTCTCAAGTCCTGCGGTTGGCTTCGCTCCGAAGGGCGTCCCGAGCCGCAGGGAGCGTTGCGTCAGCGCAGTGCCATCTGCGGGCCGGTGACGCCCCCGAGCGCGACCCATTCCTGCCGGTCCTGGCTTTCGCGCTTGATGAAGACATAGCCCGTCTGATGCCACGCAAGGACGGCATTGCGCTTGTTATCGAGGATGAAGTCACCCTTGTCGGTCCGCAGCATCAGCACGGCGTGGCCGGCATTCTCCTCGTCGATCACCACCACGATGCGCAGGGCACGGCGCGGGATGCCGGCTTCGACCAGCCGCTTGCGCTTGATGTTGACGTATTCCTCGCAGTCGCCGCGACCATCCTCGGCCATGTCCCAGCGCTCGATGATGCCCCAGTGATCCATGTCGGTCACCGGCTCGATCTCGTTGTTGACCCTGACATTGACGGACGTCACCGTCTTCCAGACCCGGCTGGTGAGTTCCACCTTGTCGGGTTCGGCGGGGTTGACGCTGCATTCAGCCGCATAGGCGCGGTTGGCGCAGAATTGAACCCAGCCGATCGGCGGGCGTGTGTCACCGGAGCGGGCCACCTGGAGGCTCGTTGCCGGGCTCAGCGCGCCGGTCGTGACCGGGTTCTGGCGGCTGTTCTGTGCATGCGCCGTGGTTGTTGCCGCTGCGCTGATGATGAGGCTGGCTGCCGCGGCTGCCCTGATCCACCCCGGAATAAGTCCATGCTTCTTCGGCATGTGATCTCTCCTGTCCCTGTCCACGGGTTGGGAGATCGCACGGCAATTTGCTGGATCGACTGACCGAAATACCTCGCATTTTATGCAATCCGGCTCATCACCCGGTTCCCGGTCATCTCGTTGCAGCCAGCGTGAATCGGCGTTGAGGCGATTGGATCAAATTGTCGGTAATCGATTCAGGGCTTGCTCTTCAGGGCTTGGCTTGTGCTCTTCGGCGGGGCCTGCCAGAACGACGCGGTCATTCAGGCGCCAGGCCGCGCGGCCTCGCGCGGATCTGGCTGTCATCGAAAGGTTGCGCCTATGTCACGTATCGTTCTGATCACGGGGGGCAGCCGCGGCATCGGCGCGGCGACAGCGCGCCTCGCCGCGGCGCGCGGTCATGATGTCGCCATCAGCTACCGGAGCGAACAGGCCCTGGCCGAAAGATTGGCTGCCAGTCTCGCAGCCGAGACCGGCCAGCGTGTCATCGCTGTCCAGGCCGACACGGCGTCGCCCGATGACATTGCGCGGATGTTCTCGGAGGTCGATGCGCGGCTGGGACGGCTGACCGATCTGGTCAACAATGCCGGCGTCACCGGGCAGTCGAGCCGGCTCGACGCTGCCGATCCCTCCGTGATCCGCGATTGCATCGACATCAATGTGACCGGCGCGATCCTGGTGGCGCGCGAGGCCGCGCGGCGCATGGCCATGCGCCATGGCGGGGCAGGGGGCAGCATTGTCAACATCTCGTCGGTCGCAGCGCGGATCGGCAGTCCGGGCGAGTATGTCTGGTATGCGGCCTCGAAAGGCGCGATCGATGCGTTCACGCTGGGGCTTGCCAAGGAACTGGCGATGGACGGGGTGCGCGTCAATGCGGTGTCCCCCGGCCTGATCGCCACGGACATCCACGCCCGCAGCACCGGCGATGCCGACCGGGTCGAACGCATCCGCCCGAACATCCCAATGCAGCGCGTCGGCCTGCCCACGGAAATCGCCGAGACGGTGATGTTCCTGCTGTCCGACGCGTCAAGTTATACGACCGGAGCCATCATCGACGTGAGCGGCGGCCGATAGCATGGCGTGAGGTGGGGATCAGCGGGGCGCAATGCCTGGAGCGGTTGCCGGAGTTGAGACCGGAAAGGCCTGCTGAGTGTTTCCGGATGGCTTCGCTGTGCTTGCGAGGACGGCAGGGCCGATCTTCCGCAGCCCGCTAAAGCTCGATCTGCTCGATGCTGTCGACCACGAAGGCCTTCTGGAACTCGACCGCGTAACCGCCCTCGAACTTCCGGACCACTTTTGCCTGGGTCTTGCCGAGGATGACCGGGTCGGTGATCATCAGCTTGACGTCGGCGCTGAAGGCGGCACCGGACAGGGACATGTCGAGCATCTTGACCGGAACTTCCGTGCCGTCCGACAGCGTGAGAACGATGCGTGTCGCCTTGGGCTGCACCCGGTCATGTCGGCGGTCTTCGGGCAGACCGAGCGCGGCCCGATTGGCCAGCCAGGTCAGTTGTGCGGCCATCTTCTCGCGTTTGCGGCTGGTGGCAATCACGGTCATCCCGAAGCCATCTGCCGTATGCCGGGCAATATCGCCCTCTATCCGGCCGATGTGTTCGAGATAGACAATCACCCGCTCGCCGATCCTGCCCTTCACCGGGGCGGTGATGGCCAGCCCGCCCACCGACATGTCGATACTCTGGCAGGGAAACTCCGTGCGATTTGACAGCATGTAGCGACCGAGCAACGCGACCTTCACGCGCGCATGCCTGCGGCGTTCAATCGGTCTGGACGCGAGTTTGGGGGCTGCTGACATCGACCGCGCTGTTTCAGGAAGAACTTCACGACCATCCTAGGGTGCGCTTGGTTAACCATGCCTTACACGGGGCGATGTTTGGTCAAATGTGATCCGCTTTTCTGTTGATCTGCGCATTTGGCACTGGCAAGTCGTTGCTGATCAAGCTCTGCCGCCCGTCACCACCGTGAAGCGTGCACGCCGTTCGTCCGGACCGGTTCCGGCGCGAGGCAGGCCTGATGGCCAGATAATTCGCATCGAACGGATCTCGATCCTCGTGACGGGATCGCTGCCGAGCCAGAGCGGAGCCGTCACCGGTGCCAGCGCGCCCAGCACGCGGGCATGGGTCTTGCCACGATGACGCAGCGGCAGTACCACCATCTCGAAATCAGCCATCGCTCCGCGACTGCTCTCGAACGCGAGCCCTGTGACCGCACCGGCAGCTTCGTCCATCACCGCGTCGACCATGCGCAGCACCTCGATGCGGGTGGCTGTATCAGTCCAGAGCGAGGCGAAGGATCGATCCTTCAACTCGCCGCCGAACAGTGCGCACAGGCGTGTTCCGGCCAACCGGAAACTCAGTTCCTCGCGGGCGTTCTCCAGAATGAAGGTGTCGAGCAGCGCATGGCGCACCGCGCCGGGCTCGATCTCGCCGCGTTCGGGGGCGCTGCGCGAGCCGCGAAGGCTGTCCCAGTACTGAAAAAGCAATGTTGTGCTCTGGGTCTTCATCTTGGTTCCAAACAGGCTTGGCGACAGTCGCATTGGTCCCTTGCCGGTCCCGGTTGCGCCAGTTTCGTGCCGGACTGGCACAGGGCGCGGGGCCTGCTCGGGTTCTTGGTCATCCAGACGCGATGCTTATGCCTTTCGGGCCGGCCTGCGCTGCTAACCTTTTGTTAACCTTAACAATCGGTTGCCGTTGCCAATCCGGTGCTCGGATGGGATCACAGCGTCACACGGATTCCTGGCGCTGCGGACCTCACTCCTTCGCACGGTGCCGGGCACACTCAAGGGTGGCGGTGGTCGTGACCGGGCTTCGCAAGGGGACCCAACCGGCTCAGGCAGGCGTCAAACGGGGAGGTTGCGGCAACGCAGCTTCCCCCTTTTTTTGCCCGTGGCCACCGCAGGGTCGGTGATGACTTGCGGTGCCGGTCTTCATGGGCAATCGTGTCCCCATGAGTGATCCGGCCGTGTCCGGGCCTGCGCCTCCCCGCGAGCCCATCTTCAATCTGCCCCGCGTTGTGCTGGCCGTCATCGCCGTTCTGGTGGCCGTGCATCTGTGGCGGCTCGTCCTGCCCTTCGAAAGCGATCTCGGCATCCTCGCGGAAATGGCGGTGGTGCCGGCACGCTTTGCGCTCGAATTCGGCTGGCTCGACGAGGCGCGGATCGTCCAGGAGGCCCTGAGCGGGCTCGATGCCAGCCAGTCTGCCGAGCGCATGGCCGTGGCGCGCTATTTCCTGGATGGAGGCGGGCCACGCTGGTGGAGCCTGCTCAGCTACGGCCTGCTGCATTCGGGCACATCCCACATCGTAATGAACTGCCTGTGGTTGGCGATCTTCGGCAGTCCGCTGGCGCGGCGGCTCGGGCCGGGCGGCTTCCTGCTGCTGATTGCGATCGGCACAGTGGCCGGAGCCTTCGCACATATTGGCATGCACGCAGCGGATGTCGTGCCGCTTGTCGGGGCTTCGGCGGGCGTTTCGGCTGCCACAGGGGCCGCGGCACGGTTCGTGTTCTCCAGCGGAACCCGCCTCGGCGCGATGGGGCAGGACGCCGTGGTGCGCGCGCTGCCGGCGCTGACGCTGACCGGCATGCTCGGCAATCGCCAGACAATGATCTTCGTCATCGTCTGGTTTGTCAGCAACTGGCTGTTCGGGGCTGGCGTGGTGCCGCTGGGCGATGCCGAGCAGTCGATTGCCTGGGAGGCGCACATCGGTGGCTTTCTGGCCGGCCTGTTGCTGTTTCCGCTGCTGGACCGCCATGGCCGGCGGGCGCTGGAGCCGACCTGACTGCCCCGTTCAGGGATGCTTGCGGCGCACCAGCCCGGCTTGCGGCGCTGAGGTATGGCTTGCGGGGTATGCGACTTTCGTCGCAGACTGCTGACGTGGTCGCCATAAACGCCACGCAGGACAAGCGCTCCGGTTTCAACGGTGCCAGCCACAGGAGGAATTGACGATGAGTGTTGCCAGCATTCTGGCCGAGAAGGGCCGCGATGTTCAGACCATCCAGCCGCACCGCACCCTGGCGGAGGCCGCCCGCATCCTGGCGGACCGTCGCATCGGGGCTGCCGTCGTGACCGGCGCGGATGGCGCTGTGCTGGGCATCCTGTCCGAGCGAGACATCGTGCGCGCGGTTTCGGAAGCAGGGCCCGAGGCGCTGGTCGAGCCGGTCTCACGCCGGATGACGGCCAAGGTCATGACCTGCACCGAAGAGTCCACCATTGAATCCGCCATGGAAGTGATGACCATCGGCAAGTTCCGCCACCTGCCCGTGGTGCAGGGAGGACGGCTCACCGGAATCATTTCGATCGGTGACGTGGTCAAGCGCCACATCGAGAAGATCGAGGCCGAAACGCGCGCGATGCGCGATTACATCTCCATGGCCTGAGGGGCTGTCAGCGCAGCACCGGACAGGCCGCGATGGCGGCGGTGATGTCGTCGATGGCCCGCTCCGCGGCCAACTCGCCCTGTTCGATGATCTCCGCCGCGCGGTGGAAATCGAACAGGCCGATCTTGCCAAGGCGGGGCGAGATCATCGCATCGGGCGGATCGCCGGCCAGGCGCGAGCGCGAAATCCGGTCCTGCGTGATGTTGAAGGCATCGATCATCACGCCGACAAGTCCCGGCGCCGGGTTGTCATCCTGAGCGCGGCCCACAAGTGAGCGCACGCGCTGGGCCGCACCAGAGATCGAGGACAGCCATGTTGCCGAGGGGCGCACATCCAGCTCCGGGGTCATCGACGTGTCATCGCGATCGGCCCGGTGTGACTGGATGATGGTGCCACGGCCGCCGGCATCGCCGTTGAGGTTGACACAGATCACCACATCCGCCCCGAGCGCGCGGGCTGCAGAAACCGGGATCGGGTTAACCATGGCCCCGTCCATCAGCCAGCGGCCGCCGAGCTTGACCGGGTCAAACACGCCGGGCAGCGCATAGGAGGCGCGCATCGCGTCAACGAGCAGGCCATGGGTCAGCCAGATCTCGTGGCCGGTGCCCAGTTCGGTTGCGATGGCGGCATAGTTGACCGGCAATTCCTCGATCTTGATGTTCATCAGTTCGGTGCCGAGCAGGCGCTTGAGGCGCTCGCCCGAGATCAGGCCCGAGCCACCGATGTGGAAATCCATCAGCCCGACCATACGGCGTTTGGTCAGCGAGCGCGCCCAGTCTTCCAGATCCTGAAGGCGGCCTGCGGCAAAGACACCGCCCACCAGCGAGCCGATCGAGGTGCCGGCAATGACGTCGGGTTTGATCCCGGCCTTTGCCAGCGTCTTGAGCACGCCGATATGCGCCCAGCCGCGCGCCGCGCCGCCGCCGAGCGCGAGACCGAGCCTCGCCCTGCCCACGGGCGCTTCCTGGCGACCGACCGTCTCGATGTTCATGGTGTCTCCGCCCCCTCCAAGCCCGAAGGCGCGGCGCGCAATCCTGTCCCACAGCATGGCATCGTTCCCCCGAACCGCCGGAATGCTGTCAGAATCGCGCCAAATGCACGACAGGCCGTTAACGCACCGCTTCCGCTGTCGCTGATAGCGGCGGCATTTGACGATATGGTGTCTGCTTCATTGCCAGCGCGAAAGGGAGCTGTTCCGTTCACCCGCCGTCCATTGAGCCGCAGATGACCAGCGGACGCAAGACGACCTCGCCGGTTGCGGTCGGCTGGAGCCTGTAAAAGCAGCTTCGCCGTCCCGTATGGCAGCAGCCGCCATCGCCAGCGACCTTGACCCTGAGCCAGATCGCGTCCTGATCGCAATCGATCCGCATCTCGATCACTGTCTGGATCTGGCCCGAGGTGTCACCCTTGTGCCAGAGCGACTGGCGCGAGCGAGACCAGTACCAGGCTTCCCCGCTCTCGATCGTGCGTGAGAGGGCTTCGGCATTCATGTGCGCCACCATCAGCACCTCGCCGCTGTCGGCCTCGGTGGTGACGCAGGTGATCAGGCCCGCGGCATCGAACCTGGGGGTCAGCACGAGGCCCTCCTCGAGCATCTGCTTGCTCGGTGCTGTTGAAAAGCTGTTCACGCGGCCGGCCCTCGTCCCATGCAAAAACGCGCCGTTTCCGGCGCGTCGGGACGTTAGCGATGCCGTCCCGTTGCGTCAAAGCCGCGACGGGACGTCAGTCCGCGCTCACAGGGCCATGCGCAGGGATGGCGACTTCACCATGGTGAAGAACTTGACCTGCTCGGCGGGTTCCTTCTCAAACACGCCGCGATACTGGGTGGTGATGGTCGACGAGCCATGCTTCTGCACGCCGCGCATCGACATGCACATGTGCTCGGCCTCGATCAGCACGGCCACGCCGCGGGGCTGCAGGACCTCGTCGATCACGTTGGCGATCTGTGCCGTCATCGTTTCCTGCGTCTGCATGCGGCGGGCATAGGTGTCGACGACACGGGCGAGCTTGGAGAGGCCGACCACACCCTTGGACGGATAGTAGGCGATGTGCGACTTGCCGACGAAGGGCACCAGATGGTGCTCGCAGTGCGAATAGAACGGAATGTCGCGCACCAGCACGATGTCCGAATAGCCATCGACCTCCTCGAACACGCGGTCGAGAATGTCATGGGCGTCCTCGTCGTAGCCCTTGTAGAATTCCTTGAAGGCCTTGGTCACCCGCTTGGGCGTGTCGAGCAGGCCCTCGCGGGACGGATCGTCGCCGGCCCACAGGATGAGCGTGCGCACGGCGGCCTCGGCCTCCTCGCGCGTGGGCTGACGCAGCAGGAACTGGTCGTTTTGGGATGCCATGTGTGCCGATGCGCTGGCCTGCGCCGAAGCGGCCGCCGCTGGTGAAACGACAAGGGCAGAGGGCTTAACCACGGGGTTCATGTGGCGCCTACCTTTCTGAGACATTGGACTTTGGTTTACGTGGCCATGACCGGGCCAGACCACAAGGCGCGGCGCTTGGCCGCAAGCAGCCCGGCGGCGAGGGCCGGCGCGGCAAACCTCTCGCCATCGGACGGCCATGCTCCTATATTGGCATCATCATGCTGTCAGATGTCTACAACAGGCGCATTCTCGAACTCGCTGCCCAAATTCCCCGCATAGGGCGGCTGGGAAACCCGGATGGCACGGCTGTTGCCCATTCGCGGCTGTGCGGCTCGAAGGTCACGGTCGATCTGGCGATGCAGGGTGATCTGGTCAGCGATTTTGCCCATGACGTGAAAGCCTGCGCGCTCGGACAGGCCTCATCCTCGATCATGGCGCAGCATGTGGTGGGCTCCAGCGCTGCCGAACTCAGGGCCCTGCGCGAGACCGCGCGGCGGATGCTGAAAGAAGGTGGTGATCCACCGGACGGCAAGTGGGCCGACCTTGCGGTGCTCTTGCCGGTGCGCGACTACAAGGCGCGCCATGCCTCGACCCTGCTGACCTTCGATGCGGTGGTCGACGCCATAACCCAGATCGAGGCGCGCCGCGCCGCCAATCCGACCAACAATCCAGCCTGAGCAAATCATGGAAACCGTTTCCGCCCACCTCGCCGCTGCCGGCCTCTATGTCGGCCTCCTGATCCTGATGGGGATCGTGCTGCAAATCCGCGTGATCCGTCTGCGCCGCTCCAAACTGATCGGCATCGGTGACGGGCAGGACAAGGAACTGGCCCGCGCCATCCGCGTGCACGGCAACTTTGCCGAGAACGTGCCGGTCGGGCTTGCCGGGCTGATCATGCTGGCGCTGATCGATGCACAGGCCATCGTGATCCACGGGGTCGGCATCCTGCTCCTCGCGGGCCGGGTGCTGCATGCCATCGGCCTCACGGGCTCTGTCGGATCCAGCAAAGGGCGCGTTGGCGGGATGATCCTGACCTTCACCGCCCTGATCGTGACGGCGCTGGCGCTGATCGTGATCGCGCTCTGGCGCTGAGGATGTGAGGCCAGACGCATGAGCCCGGCAAGGCGCGCCGCCCATTATGCGATCCGGGGCTATCAGCTCTCGTTCTCGGCGTTCGTTGGCCGCCAGTGCCGGCATTGGCCCTCCTGCTCGGAATACACCGATGAGGCCATCCAGAAGCACGGTGTCTGGGCCGGCTCATGGATCGGGCTGGCGCGCATCTGCCGGTGCAACCCCTGGGGCACCGACGGCATCGATCTGGTCTGTGAGGAATTGCCCGAAAACGCGACGGCGCTGACGCCCTGGCGTTATGGGCGCTGGCGCGGCGTCAAGGCGCCGCCTGAGATGGCAGTGTCCGCACCGGCTGTCAGCGCCGCGGATTCGGACCGACGCTCACCAGACCCGGACGGGAATCGCAGCGCCGCGCCAGTTCCGGCAGGAAACGGATGAGCGACGTGTCATAGAGGCTGCCCGAGCGTGCCGGCTGGCCTGCCGCGACCGGGATGAGGTCAAGCTTCCGGTTCTGGGCGGCATCTTCGAAAACCTTGCGCGGGATGCTGCGCCTGATCCAGAGGTCGTTGCCCTGTGCCGTGATCCGCAAGGTGCGGCCCGGCGCGCGCAGAATGTAGTCCCAGCCGCCGGACTCGAACCGCACATGGTCGAGACCGACACCGGTCTGGCCGGACTGGCGCGTCATCACCTGGCGATAGGTGACGACATAGAAATTGCGCACCACATCGCATTCGAGCAGCAGTTCGTGATCGACCGCCATGCGCTCGTCTTCCAGGAGGCGGCCGCTGCGGATGAGTTGCGGGCGGGAGGAGGGCGCGCTGATCGACCAGATCGCCGCGATCGGCCCGGTGATCTCGCGAGGGGTGACGCTGGCCAGCTTGATGTCGCGCATTTCCGCGCCGGTGACGCGCCGCATCGCGCCCTTGAAGCTGGCTTCAGTCATGATCTCGAGGAAGCGGGCCGCGATGCCCATCTCGGCGACATAGACCGCATGCCGCGCCATGGTGCGCTGGGTCTGCTCGATGTCCCTGAGGCCGAGATCAGCGCGCGCCTTGTTGCCTTCCGCATCCAGTTCGACACTGAACATGTGGACATTGACGCTGGCATCTTCCGAAACGAAGCGCTCGACACCGGCCATCAGCAGCAGCACGCAGGCCGATGAGCAGCCGACATCGCGGGTCAGCACCGCATCCTTGTCGCCGACTGTGATCGTGCGCCCGACGGTGGTGTTCATCTTGGCGGCCCGGATGGCGCGGCCGAGCGCCATGGCGGCATTGACCCGACCGCCGGTGGAGTCGAGCACCACTGTCAGCCCATCCACATCGTTGGCCTTGCGGAAGGCGGCGAACTGGGTGGCACTGTTGGCCTGGATCTGGCCGGTTGCACTGATCCAGCGGCTCGCGCCGCGCGGGCCGTTGCCCTCGGCGAGGCGGAAGGCCATGGGCTCGCCGGACGGCGAATAGGTCTGGGCTGGCGGGGCTGCGGCAGGCGCTGCGCCCTGTGCCAGTGCCGGCCCTGCACAAGTTGCCGCAAGGCCCGTCACAAGGGCGACAAGCCCGGCTATGGCGAGAGATCGGGCAGTGGCGGGGAACATCACGCTTGTTTGGCCTGTGGCTGTCTTGTATGGCCCATGCAAGGTGTTGGCTGTTTCAGAGGAATGCAAGCCCCTCGCTGCCACCTTGCCAGCACGGCCAGACCATCCCGGGCGCGGGTCTGCCGTCGGCGATCACATGCGCGCCTGGACTGTCTTACGGGGTTCGTATCCCCGAGTGAGCAGGAGATGAGCCCCATGAGCGCTCCTTCCATAGCCGTTACATTCCCTGATGGTGCCAAACGTGACTTCGTGGCGGGAACCACGGGTGCGCAGATTGCAGCAGGCATTTCGCCGTCGCTGCTGAAGCGAACCGTTGCCATGGCGCTTGATGGCGTGGTCTGCGATCTGGCCGACCCGATCCAGGCCGATGTCCGCATCGAGTTCGTCACCAGAGAAGATCCCCGCGCGCTCGAACTGATCCGGCACGATTGCGCCCATGTGCTGGCCGAAGCCGTGCAGAGCCTGTTTCCAGGGACCCAGGTGACGATCGGACCTGTGATCGACAACGGGTTCTTCTACGATTTCTACCGCGAGCAGCCGTTCTCGCCGGACGACTTCGCCTCGATCGAACAGAAGATGCGGCAGATCATCGCCGCCGACAAACCCTTCACCAAGGAAGAGTGGAGCCGCGACAAGGCGCGCAGCTTCTTCGAGACCAAGGGCGAGGCCTTCAAGGTCGAACTGGTCGATGCCATCCCGGAAGACCAGACCCTGAAGATGTATGCGCAGGGCGATTGGATCGACCTTTGCCGCGGTCCGCACATGACCTCGGTCGGCAAGGTCGGCAACGCTTTCAAGCTGATGAAGGTGGCCGGCGCCTACTGGCGCGGCGACAGCAACAACCCGATGCTCACCCGCATCTACGGCACAGCTTTCGCCAAGCAGGAAGACCTCGACGCCCACCTGCACCAGATCGAGGAAGCCGAGAAGCGCGACCACCGCAAGCTGGGCCGGGAGATGGACCTGTTCCACTTCCAGGACGAGGGTCCGGGCACGGTGTTCTGGCACTCCAAGGGCTGGACCATGTTCCAGCAACTGACCGCCTACATGCGCCGCCGCCTGCGCGGTGACTATGAGGAGGTCAACGCGCCGCAACTGCTCGACAAGTCGCTGTGGGAAACCTCCGGCCACTGGGGCTGGTATGCGGAGAACATGTTTGCGTCGAAGTCGGCGTCGGGCTTCCTCAACCCCACGGACGCGACCCGCGATCAGCGGGTGTTCGCGCTCAAGCCGATGAACTGCCCCGGTCATGTCCAGCTCTTCAAGCACGGACTGAAGAGCTACCGCGATCTGCCGATAAGGCTTGCCGAATTTGGCATGGTGCACCGCTATGAGGCCTCCGGCGCGCTGCATGGCCTGATGCGCGTCAGGGCCTTCACGCAGGATGACGCCCACATCTTCTGCACCGAGGACCAACTCGAAGCCGAGTGCCTGAAGATCAACGACCTGATGATGTCGGTCTATGCCGATTTCGGTTTTACCGACGTGGTGGTCAAGCTGGCCACACGCCCGGAAAAGCGCGTCGGCACCGATGCGATGTGGGACCACGCCGAGAACATCCTCCGCAAGGTCCTTGTCCGGATGGAGGCTGAATCCGGTGGTCGCATCAAGACGGGCATCAACGAGGGCGAAGGCACGTTCTACGGGCCGAAATTCGAGTACACGCTCAAGGACGCCATCGGCCGGGACTGGCAATGCGGCACGACGCAGGTCGACTTCAACCTGCCCGAGCGCTTCGGCGCGTTCTACATCGGGCCCAACGGCGAGAAGACCCAGCCCGTGATGGTGCACCGCGCCATCTGCGGCTCGCTGGAGCGGTTTCTCGGCATCCTGATCGAGAGCCATGCCGGGCATTTCCCGCTCTGGCTGGCCCCCGAGCAGATCGTGGTCTGCCCGATCACCTCCGAAGCGGACGCTTATGCCGAAAAGGTGGCGCAGCGCATGCTGGCGCACGGCCTGCGGGCCCGCGCGGACCTGCGCAACGAGAAGATCAACTACAAGGTGCGTGAGTACTCTCTGGCCAAGGTGCCGCTGATCATCGCGGTGGGCAAGCGCGAGGCCGAGGACAACACTGTTTCCGTGCGCAGGCTTGGCTCGCAGGCACAGACCGTGATGGGCCTGAAGGAAGCGATCGACGCCTTCACCGAGGAGGCGCTCGCCCCCGACGAGCGGCGTGCGCGGGCGGCTCTGGCTGCGGAGTGACAGGACAGGGCATCTTGCCGTTGCCAGATCGACAAGCGCTGTGTTTGTCGGCAGATTGCGGCGATGATGCTCCATAGCTACCGCAAGCGGCTTGAAGCCGACCTGACGACGTGGACGGCGGCCGGGCTGATCCAGCCCGAGCAGGCGCTCGGCATCCGCAGAGCCGTACAGGCCAGTGCGGGCGGCAGCCGGCTTCCGGCTCTGCTCGGCCTGCTGGGCGGCCTGCTGCTGGCGTCGAGCGTTCTCGCCTTCGTCGCCGCCAACTGGGACCTGGTGCCCCGGCTCGGCAAGCTGTCGGGCATCCTGATCCTGATTGTTGCGGCCTTGGCGACAGCGCACCGCTTTGACCGGGCAGGGGCCCGCCTCGCCGGTGATGCCGCCGCGACCACCGCCACGCTGATTTTCGGCGCAGGGGTCGCGCTGGTCGGGCAGATGTATCACCTGCCGGCCGACTGGCCTGCCGGCACCGCACTGGTCGGCATCGGCGCACTGGCCGTGGCGGCCCTGATGCGCTCTGACGGGGCGCTGATCATCGCCTTTGCGTGCATGATCGCCTGGCTGTTCGGCGTGCATGACGAGAGGGCTCCGGGCGCCAATCTCTGGTATCTCGCCTTTTTCCTGCCCGCGCTGGCGCTGGCCCTCGGACGCGGCAACCGCGCGGTGCATCACTTGGCCGTTCTGGCCGCGCTGGCCTGGCTCGTGCTGATCGTGGGGGACAGCACCTTCCGCAATGCCGAAATGGGCACACACATCGCCTATCTTCTGTTCGTGGCGGTGTGCTTCATCGGGCTCGGGCTGCTGGCGGTGGATGGCCGTCTGCCTGCCTTGCTGAGTGCCTGCACCGCCTGGGGATTGCTGGGCTATGTCGCCGTGATCGGCCTGCAACTGGCGCGCGTGCTCGAACCGGCCGGGGCGGTTGCCGGCCTTGCCGCCACCCGCGTCATCGTCTCGGGCCTGCTGGCTGTCGGGGCTGTCGGAGCCCTGCTGGCCTTTTCGCCGGATCGCAGGTCGGCTGTCGCGATGGCGGCAGCGCTGGTCCTGGCCATGGCGACCTCGCTGGTGTTCTGGAGCGGTGCCGGGCAGAGCTTCGGGGGCCGGGTGGTGGTGTCGGCACTCGTGCTGCTGTCGTCATCGGCGATGATCATCGCAGGAGCGGTGATGGGCCAGCGCCGCGTCTCGCTCGCCGGTGCTGGCGCATTCGGCCTTGCCGTGATCGTGCTGCTGTATCGCACGGTCGGCACGCTGCTCGACCAGTCGCTGTTCTTCCTCGTTGGCGGTGTTTTGCTGATCGCGATTGCAGCAGGCATGCGCAAGCTGTTGCAGCGCTTCGCGTCGCCTCAGCCTGGCGGTGTGGCATGACGGGACAGGACGCGATGGGCGCTGTAGACCGTCTTGTGGGGCGTATTCCTGCGCTGGCACGGGCGGGCCTTGCGGCGCTGTTGCTGTGCGGGCTCGTGCTCGCCATGGTGGTCGAGCGCGCCGCGATCCTGCGCCATGGTGCCACGATCCGGCTTGCGACAGTGCCGGTGGATCCACGCGACCTGTTCCGCGGCGACTATGTGGTGCTGAACTACGAGATCAGCACCATCAACCTCACACGCATCGCGGCTGCCGCCGATCTCAGGCGCGACGAGCCGATCCATGTCGGTGTCCGCGCCGGGGTCAATGGTCAGGCGGAGGTCGTGCGGGTGGTGCGGGCCGGGCAGCCGCGCGAGACGGGCCTGATCTGGCTTGGCAGCAAGGCCGGCTCGGTGATGAACTGCTTCAGGGGCTTCGTCGGGGCCTCATGTTCCGAGGGCGACAGGGTCATGCGTGTGCGCTACGGCCTTGAGAGCTACTTCGTGCCGCAAGGCGAGGGGCGCGCGATCGAGACCACCCAGGCGTCGCGCGTCGAGATCCTGGCTGCCGTTAATGCTGCCGGAGCTTCGGCGATCAAGGCGCTGCTGATCGACGGAAAGCCTGTCTACAACGAGCCGCCCTACTGACCATCAGCGCCCGACCACGACCTCGATGTCGCGGTCGAGGCCAGCCTCGATCTTGAATTCGTGGGTATGGACCTGCCCGCCCTGGCGGGCAATCAGCACGTATTCACCCTCGGCGAGAATGACCTGCGGGAAAGCTCCGATCGCTTCGCGGATCACATCGCCGCCCGGCGTCAGCACGGAAAAGGCGGTGCCGGCAAAGGCCTCGCCGCCCGGCGCGGTCACCAGCTTGAGCGTGGCCTTGGCGGCGCGGTGGAACAACGTGGCCTCGATCAGCTTGCCGCTCTCGACCTTGACATCGACACGGCGGATGGCATTGGCGTCACCGTGTGTGGAGACGACGTGATATGTGCCCTCGGGCAGGCGAAGGATGTCGCCGGACCTCACATTCTCGGCCACGAGCCGGCCTTCGGAGTTGCCGGCCAGCGGCACGAACACCGAAAAGCTGATGCTGGATGCCGGGATCGGACGGTCGAGAATCACGCCGCCCAGCTTCAGGCCGCCAGCGCTGAGCGTGACCCGCTCGTTGAGAGCGCCGCTGGCCGGCACGGTGACGCGCTTCCAGCCGCTGGCGAACCCGTACGTGGCGTGCACCACATAGCTGCCGGGATCGAGCGTCAATTGCGGCGCAGCAAGCGTCGACCGCGCGACGATCTGGGGAGTGCCGCCATTGGCGTCATCCTTCAGGATGCGCCAGATCAGTCCCGAGGTGATCGGCTTGTTCTCGGTGGCATAGATGGCGCCGAGCCTGACGCCCTGCGACGGTGCGGGAGTCTGGGCCAGCGACGGAGCGGGGAGCGCCCCGATCAGCGCCAGCGCGACCACGCCGAGCGCAGCCGCGAGCCTGACCAGCCTTTTTGCGAAACGGACCATCATGGCCCTCCTCATACCGTTGCCGGGCAGGAGATGCCAGCCTTGCGTCCGGCTGGCAGCGTCGACCACAGCGGGAGCATAGGCCAAATGCGCGCGAAACTGTGACCTCAGGGTGTGGCTGTTGTGTCGGGCGTCGCAGGCCTTGTCTTGCCCGGTCTGCAACCATCAGCTACCCACGAGCGGTGCCGAGGAGATTGCCCGATGACCCATCCGCTCGTTGACCTTCTGACCATGCGGCGTTCTGTGAAGCCGCTGCTGATGACGGCGGGCGGGCCGAGTCAGGAGGAGATCGAGACGATCCTCACCGTGGCCTGCCGCACGCCCGATCATGGCAAGCTGGTGCCCTGGCGGTTCATCGTCTTCAGCGGCGCGGCGCGCGAGCGGGCCGGGGAGGTGATCGCGGAAGCCTACAAGGCCGATCATCCCGCAGCGGATGCCGACACACTGGCCTTCGAGCGCAACCGGCTGGCGCGTGCGCCACTGGTGATCGCGGTGGTGTCGCGGGCGCGGGCGCATGCCAAGATCCCGGAATGGGAACAGGTG
>JAIYDY010000115.1 GCA_027487245.1 Hyphomicrobiales bacterium | reverse complement strand
GTCATCCACGGCAAGAATCGACGTCGCCTCGTCGAGCACGTAGGTGAAGCGGCGCTGTGACTGATCGTCGATCATGGCAACTGGCGAGGTCCGGAACATTTGGCGTAAAACCACATTCAAAGGATGTATTTGAGCAGCCAGATATCAAAAAACCGTTTTAAATTTGGTCGAATCCTCATGCAGTCGAATTTTCTGCATCTCAGCGACGCGTCCATCGGCCTTAGTTTGCGACGGGTCAGGCGATTTTTGAGTATTGGCTTGGTTCATGGGAGATGTTTCAACCAGCACCATGTCGAAGCTCTGCCCGTCCAGCAGGGCAAGCCCGGCTTCGGCGGAGGGGGCCGTGGTGATCTCGGTGGACGGTGAAGACAGATAGACCGAACAGAACTCGCGCTGGATGGCATCGTCATCCACGGCAAGAATCGACGTCGCCTCGTCGAGCACGTAGGTGAAGCGGCGCTGTGACTGATCGTCGATCATGGCAGCTGGCGAGGTCCGGAACATTGGGCGTGAAACCACGGTTGATGACGTTGTTATAACAGCCAGATGCCAACAAACCGTTGAATGTTTGGTTGAATCCTCTTGCAGGCGTTTTCCGCATCTTAACCATGCGCTGCGATGCTCAGTGCATGGCCAAACGCTCTACCTCCATCCGCGCACGCTTGCTGCTTCTGGTCGTGGCATCGATCACGCTGGCGCAAGGGGCCAGCCTCGGTCTCTCCTTGTGGCAGGAGGTGACACGCTATGCGCGGTCCAAGCATGACGGGCTGGTCTCCACCGCCCAGGTCATCGCGGCCGCCGCTGCCCGCGCCACGGCGGAACGCGATATCGACGCGGCCTATCAGGCCATCCGTTCCGTGGGCAGCATCAGCGGCATGACCTTTGCCGGCCTTGAGAGCGCCGACGGGCGGCCGCTCGCCGATGTCGGCGCAACAGAACAACTGGCCAGCGATCTCGTTATCGAGAAACCCGGCGAGGCGCTGCCGCTATTGCTCCTGCTGCGCAGCCGCTCGGTCGAGATCAATGTGCCGGTGATCTTCGGCGGCGAGACCGTGGGAAGCCTCAAGCTGATCGCCGACACCGCAGACCTGCCGGCGCGCATCCGCTCGGCCGTCGGCATCACCGCGGTCGGTGCCCTGATGGCGCTGGTGCTGGCCCTGGCGCTGGCGCTCAGGTTGCAAGGAGCCATCACCGGCCCGCTGAAAGCACTCACCGGGGCGATGGCGCGCATCTCGAAGAGCCATGACTACCGCATCGCCATGCCGGCCCGCAGCCATGACGAAATCGGCGTGCTGGTCGACGGCTTCAACACCATGATTGCCGACATCCGCGAGCGTGACGGCAAGCTGGCGAAGCACCGCGAGAGCCTCGAACGCGATGTGGCCGACCGCACCGCCGACTATCGCAGGGCCGCGTCCGAAGCCGAGGCGGCCAATGCCGCCAAGTCGGATTTCCTGGCCACGATGAGCCATGAAATCCGCACGCCGATGAACGGGATCCTCGTCATGGCGGAATTGCTGGCGACAACCGAGTTGCCGGCGCGGGCCCGCCGCCAGGCCGACGTGATTGCCCGCTCCGGCCAGAGCCTGCTGGCGATCATCAACGACATTCTCGATTTCTCGAAGATCGAGGCCGGCAAGCTGGAGGTCGAATGCCTCGACGTCGATGCCGCCGAAGCCGTCGATACCGTCTTGAGGCTGTTCGCCGACCGCGCCGTGGGCAAGGGCCTCGATCTGGCGGCCTATACCAGCCTGCCGCGCCGCGCCGCTGTCAGCGCCGATCCGGTCAGGCTCGGTCAGGTGCTCGCCAACCTCGTCAACAATGCGCTGAAGTTCACCGAGGCAGGCGGCGTGCTGGTCTCGGTGACGCCCGATCCGGCGCGGCTCGACCATGTGCGCTTCTGCGTCAGCGACACCGGGATCGGCATCGCGGCGGACAAGCTCGCCACCATTTTCGAGGCCTTCTCCCAGGCCGACCAGTCAACCACACGGCAATATGGCGGCACCGGCCTTGGTCTTGCCATTGCCCGCCGTCTGGTGGCCGCCATGGGTGGGGAACTGGCCGTGACCAGCGTGCCGGGCCAGGGCACGAGCTTCTTCTTCAGCGTGCCGGCAGCCCCGGCAGCGGCAACCACCGACTGGCCGCGCCTGATGGCGGGCACGGCGGCCCGCGCCGTCATCGCCATTGATGGGGCACAGAGCACAGCGGCGCTTGAAGCCTATCTGGTCGAGGCGGGCTACAGCGCCAGCCTCGCCAGCGTTGATGCGCTGGATGAAGCTGCGCGGCAGGCGGATCTGGTCATCGCCGGGCTCGCCGCCCTTGCCGATCGGCCAAGGCTCGCGGCCCGGGCTGGCGGCCGCGTGATCGCGCTCGCCCGCCCCGACGAGGATGGCACCGCTCTGGTGGCGGGACAGCGGGCTGACGCTGCGCTGATGTGGCCGATCCTCAGGGCGGACCTTGGCGACATGATCGGCTGCATCAGGGATGGCAGGCCGCTCGACGCAGCCCAGGGTGCTGGTGCCGTGCGCAAGGAGACGGCGACCTTTGCCGGGCTCAAGGTGCTTGTCGCTGATGACAGCGAGGTCAACCGCGAGGTCGCCGCCACCGCGCTGCAAACCCTCGGCATCACGCCGGACCTCGTCAATGATGGCCGCGAGGCCGCCGACGCCATTCTTGCCGGGCAGTATGACCTCGTGCTGATGGACGGCTCGATGCCGGTGCTGGACGGCTTTGCGGCGACGCGTCTGGTGCGGGCCGAGGAAGCGGCCACATCACGCGATCGCACGCCGATCGTGGCGCTCACGGCGCATGTCATCGGCACCAGCGCCGAAGCCTGGCGCGAGGCCGGGATGGATGGCGTGCTGCACAAGCCGTTCACGCTGGCCGGTCTCGCGGCCTGCATCAGCGCCCATGCAAGGACCGGGGCAACGATGCCGGCGCAGGCAGCACAGGCCTTGCCGGACCAGGCCGAGGCCACCTCGTCGCATCTCGACCGGACCGTGCTGGACGAACTCAAGGGCATGGCCAATGGCTCCAGCGAGATCGTGGCGCGGATCGGCCGGCTCTACCTCAGCCAGTCAGCAGAGCGTGTGAGCGAGGTGCTGGATGCGGTTCGCAGCCACGATCTGGAGCGCCTCGCCATGGCGGCGCATGCCTTGAAATCGATGAGCTACAACATCGGGGCGCGCGGTATCGCCGAACGCGCGGCGGCTTTCGAGCAGAGCGCACGGGTCGAGCATCGCATGATCACGCCTCAGGCCGCGAGCGCGCTGGAAGCGGAACTGGCGCAAGTGCACGCCGAGCTGGCCCGCCTCATCGCCTGACGCGCCGTTTGCTCTTTGTTGGGCTGCCGGCGGCATCGGCATTGCCATTTCTGGCTGGCCAGAGGCGGCGGCACGTTCCTGAAGAAAGGCGCAATCCGGAGCGATACCGGTGCCCGGACCAACCTTGATCGCCGGACGCGCCAGGCCCGGCGGCCAAGCGAAGCCGTGGGCCTTCTGCACATGGACGCCGAGCCTGCTGCCCGGCTCGATGCGCTCACGCAGAGAGGTCGAGGCGACACCAAAACGTTGGCGCTGGCTGAGCCGATAGCGCACCGACTCGACCGCAGCCTCGATCATGCTGGCATTGGACTGGTCGACGAACATTGCCACGGGGCGCGGCACATGGCGGCTGATCTGGAACATCTGCTCCAGTAAATCGCGGCTTGGGTTGCCCAGATCGATGATGACCATGTCCGGATCGAGGCGCGACAGGTCGCGCAGCAGCGCCGGCGAGGTGGTCAGCCGCGTGATGTCGGCATGGCCAGCCTCGCGCAGACCCTGTTCCAGGATGGCGGCGCCAACCGGGTTGTCATCGATCAGCGCAATCCGGAGCGCCTCGGGCCGGACGGGTGGCGAAACAGGTGTGTGCACGGAACCTGCCAGGCAAGACCCAGACCAGCAGCGCCAGCCTGATGCGACGTCAGGTTCAGCCCACGTAGCCGAACTGGCGCGGCAGCCAGAGCACGATGTCAGGCACGAGGATCAAGGCCAACAGACAGACCACCAGCACGGCGATCCACGGCCAGATCGCATCAATGATCACCTTGAGTGGGATGCCTGTCACCGCATTGAGCACAAACAAAAGCACGCCGTAGGGCGGCGTGATCAGCCCGATCATGCAGTTGACAATGGCGACGATGCCGAAATGAACCAGATCGATGCCCAGCGCCTTCACCGTGGGAATGAACACCGGAATGATGACGAGGATGATGGTCGAGGCATCGAGGAAGCAGCCCAGAACCAGGAAGAACAGGTTCAACAGCAGCATGAACATCAGCGGCGAAATCTCGACGCCCTTCATCAGTTGCTGCACCTGGGCCGGAATGTTCTCGCTGGCGACGATGTAGTTGAAGATCAGCGCCGAGCCGATGATCAGACCCACCGAGGCCGAGGAGCGCACACTGTCGTGCATCACGGTCCTGATCGCGGAGAAGCTCAGGGCGCGGTAGACCAGCGCCGCCACGAGAAACGCATAGGCGGCGGCAATGGCGGCCGCTTCGGTCGGTGTTGTCGCCCCGCCATAGATGCCGGCCAGCAGGATCACCGGCATCATCAGGGCCGGAAGGGCGCGGAAGGTGATGCCCGGCACTTGCCGGAGCGGAACGGGTTCTTCCAGCGGCACGTTGAGCTTGTGGGCCGTGTAGGTGTTCAGGAGCATCATCGCTGCGGCCATCAGCAGGCCCGGCATCACACCGCCTAGGAACAGGTAGCCGATCGAGGCGTCGGAGACGATCGAGTACAGCACCATGGGGATCGATGGCGGGATGATCGGGCCGATGACCGCCGTTGCCGCCGTGATCGCCGCTGCATAGCCGAGCGGATAGCGGTTGTCCTTGATCATCATGTCGATGGACATCTTGCCCATGCCGACCACGTCGGCCACGGCAGAGCCGGACATGCCGGCGAAGATCACGCTGGTGACCACATTGACATGGCCCATGCCACCCTTCAGCCGACCGACGATGACGAGGCAGAAATCGGTGAGACGCGCCGAGATGGTGCCGGCATTCATGAAGTTGGCCGCGACGATGAACAGCGGGATCGCCAGGATCACGAACGAATCGTAGATGCCCTGGATGATCTGCTCGGCGGCGAGGCCAAGATCCTGGCCCTTCACGGCAAGATAGATGATGGCCGAGACGATCATCGACAGCGGGATTGGCGCGCCGATGGTGGCAAGCGCAATCAGCGCGCTCAGGCAGGACAGCAGCGCGATGCTCATTGGGCGTGATACCCGTCACCAGCCTGCCGGCCGTCAAGCGCATCGGGATCGGCCCCGCGCGCGAGCTGCCAGATGCGCCAGCCATAACGCAGCACGAGCATGGCAGCGAAGATGCCGTAGATGCTGAACACGATGTCGAGGCGGATGCCGATCACGGCGCTGCGCTTGATCTGGTAGAAATCGATGTAGCTCCACGTCGCAGGCAAGGCAGCGAGAAAGCCGCCTGAAATCGCGACAGCGGTGATCAGGGCAAACCAGCGCCGGATCCTGGGCCTGACAGCGGTGTAGAGCACGTCGAAACGGACGTGATCCTTTTCCTGCAGAACGAACGCGCCGCCCCAGAACACGACCCAGAGCCACAGGGTCAGGCAAGCTTCCAGCGTCCAGAGCAGCGGCGCGCCAAAGACGTAGCGCGCCGCGATCTGAACGAGGAAGATGACGAACAGGGCACCCAGCATCAGCGCTGCGATATCCAGCGCCAGAACGCTCAGGCGCTCCTGCAATCGCTTCACGGCAACCTCAACGGATCGCGTTGATGCGCTCGACCATGCCTGCCGGCCAGTCAGCCGCAAACTTGGAGGCTGCATAGGCTGCCTGAACCTTCGTGCGGAACGCATCGACATCAGGCGCGTAAACCTTGAGGCCCTGCGCCTTCAGGAAGGTTTCAAGCTCTGCTTCGAGTGCAAGCTGGCGCTGGCGTCCCAGTTCGGAGGCATCATCCGCCGCCTTCTGGATCACGGCCTGTTGCGCGGGCGTGAAGCGGTCCCAGACGCGCTTGGAGATTGCCAGATAGTTCTGGTCGACAAGGTGGCTGGTCAGCACGACCTGCTTGGTCACTTCGAAGAACTTGGAATCGCGCACTGTTGGCAGCGGGTTGTCCTGTCCATCGACCGCGCCCGACTGCAGGGCGGTGTAGATTTCGGTGAAGGCGAGCGGCAGCGGATTGGCACCGAGAGCCGAGCCAAGGAACAACCACGCTTCCGAGTTTGGCATGCGCAGCTTGAGGCCTGCCAGATCAGCCGGGGTCTTGATCTCCTTTTCGGTGCGCAGGTTCAGCTGGCGGCGGCCCAGATACATCACCGAAAGCAGCTTCACGCCGAGCCGGTCCTCGGTGGTCTTCTTGAGGCCGTCCATCACGTCGGAGGCAAACACCTTCTTCTGGTGGTCGGCATCGCGCAGCAGGTAGCCTGCGGTGAAGATCGACCAGGCCGGGATCAGCGCTGCCAGTTCCTGGGCCGACGCAATCGACATTTCGAGATTGCCACGGGCGATGGCCTCAAGCTCGGTGCCCTGCCGGAACAGGGTGGCGTTCCAATGCGGCTGGAAGGTTGCGATGTCCTTGATCGCCGGGCCGAAGACCTCGATCAACGCCAGCGCGCGCTGGTCGGTCGCCGAGGAGGGCGAGGACAGGCGCAGCGTCACGCCCTGGGCAGCTGCCGGGGCAATGCCGCTGGAAAGGGCCGCAGCGCCAAGGCCGGCAACAAGGGCAGCGCGCAGTGTGGCGCGACGCGAAATCGAAAAGCTCATGTCGTTTCTCCCGAAAGCTTCTGTCTGGCGGCCTCTGAGGGACCGCTTGGCTGATGTTTTGGCAGGAACATCGCGCCACCGCAAATGCGAATTGCGCAAGGCCCGCAACATCTTTCATTCCCGGTCGCGCGCGGCGCTGCGCCAGGGCGGTGGTTGACCGTTCCGGCCGCGCCCCACATGCTGCAGCCTGACACCTTGCCGAGTGCCCGCCATGCTGCCCATCCTGCCCCTGCCGCGCGCCGTGGTGTTCGATGCCTATGGCACCCTGTTCGATGTCCACGCCGCCGTTCAGCAGCATGCCGCGCGGCTCGGCCCGCCGGCGCAGGCGGTGTCGGACCTGTGGCGGGCGAAGCAGCTCGAATACAGCTGGACGCGCTCGCTGATGGGCCGCTACCGGGATTTCTGGAGCCTGACGCTGGAGGCGCTGGACCATGCGCTCGCCCGCTTCGGCATCGCAGACAAGGCTCTCAGGGATGATCTTGCCAGCGCTTACCACGCCTTGCGCGCCTATCCGGAAGTGCCCGCCATGCTCGCAGCCTTGCGCGGGCGCGGGCTGAAGACCGCGATCCTGTCGAACGGTTCGCCCGACATGCTGGCCGGTGCGGTCACCTCGGCGGGCCTTGCGGCGCTGTTCGATGCGGTGATCTCGGTGCACCCGCTCGGCACCTTCAAGCCGCCGCGCGCGGCTTATGAGCCGGTGGGCGCAGCGCTCGGGGTGGCGACGGGGGATGTGCTGTTCGTCTCGTCGAACCGCTGGGACATTGCCGGCGCCACGGCCTTCGGCTTTGCCTCGGTGTGGTGCAACCGCGCCGGCCTGCCGGACGAGTATGACGACCTTGCCCCGGTGGCAGTGTTGCGCGATCTGGCGGCCCTGCCGGGGCTGATCGGCTAACCGGAGGTCAGCCCGCGATCTTGCCGAAATCCGCCACGGCCAGCGTCGCCGTGCGCAGGCTGGCGAGCAGCCTGAGGCGGTTGGCCCTTATGGCCGGCTCCGGCGCATTGACCATGACGGCTTCAAAGAAGGCATCGACCGGCTGGCGCAACGCCGCCAGTGCCCGCATGGCACCGGCGTAGTCCTCCGCTTCGGCGGCCCTAGTGGCGGCGGGCAGCGCCGTCATCAGCGCCGCGTGCAGCGCCTTCTCAGAGGGCTCGCTCAGCAGGGCCGGGCCCGCCTCGCCGGCGAAAGCGCCCTCGCCGTCCTTCTTTTCCTCGGCCTTGAGGATGTTGGCGGCGCGCTTGACGCCGGCCAGCAGGTTCGCGCCGTCCTCGGTGGACAGGAACGCCGACAGCGCCTCGACGCGGCGGGTGATCAGCAGCAGGTCGTCGTTGGTGCCGCCGGCCCCGATCACCGCATCAACGAGATCATGCCGCGCACCAGCGTCGCGGAGCATGCCCTTGAGTCGTTCGTGGAAGAAGGAGAGGAGGTTCCCATCGCCGATGGCAACCGCTCGAAATGAGCCACGAAGGCTTTCGTTCTGAACAATCTCGAGCGTTGAAACGACATAACCGGGAACAAACAACTCGCGTTCGTGGCGAGTAAGAACACGACTGAGAATGCGCAACGCGATTGCATCAAGCAAACTCAACCGCACCCCATTCTCGACCACCAACCGGATCACGCCCAGCGCCGCTCTCCGCAGTGCATAGGGATCCTTGCTGCCTGTCGGCTTTTCGTCGATGGCCCAGAAGCCGACCAGCGTGTCAAGCTTGTCGGCCAGTGCCACGGTGATGGCGACCTTGTCGGTGGGCACGCGGTCTGAGGGGCCGAGCGGCTTGTAGTGATCCTCGATGGCGGCACACACGCTTGGGTGCTCGCCTTGTAGTTCCGCATAGCGGCGGCCCATGAAGCCCTGAAGCTCGGGGAATTCGCCGACCACCTCGCTCTGCAGATCGGCCTTTGCCAGAACGGCGGCGCGGGCGCACAGTTCGGGGTCAGCGCCGGTGGCTTTGGCCAGCTCTCGCGCCAGCGCGGCGATGCGCTGCACGCGCTCTCCTTGCGTGCCCAGCTTTTCGTGGAAAACCACGCCGAGATGATCGAGCCGCGCCATGCGCTGATCGAGCGGCTTGGCGATATCAAGGCCCAGTTTCTCGGCGCTCGCCGCCAGCTTGCCGACATCCGGCAGCGGCTTCTGGTCGGTCTTCCAGAAATGCAGCGCATCGGAGAGGCGGGCGCGCACGACGCGCTCGTTGCCAGCGACGATGGCCTTGCCGCCATCGGGCGCAACCTGGTTGGTGACCAGCAGGAAGCGGTTGGCCAGCTTGCCGGCACCATCGCGCAGCACGAAACATTTCTGGTTGGCGCGGATGGTGGCGCGGATCACCTCGCCGGGAATGGCGAGGAAAGCCTCGTCGAAAGAGCCCATCAGCACGGTCGGCCATTCGACCAGCCCGGCGACCTCACTCAGCAGGCCCTCATCCTCGATCAGGTCGAGCCCCTGCGCGAAGGCAAGGTTTTTGGCCTCGTTGAGGATCAGCGCCTTGCGCCGGTCGGCATCGAGCACGACGTGGGCCGCTTCCAGCTTGGCGGTGTAGTCCTCCAGCCGCCGAACGGAAATCGGCTGGCCATCGGACAGGAAGCGGTGGCCGAAGGTGACATTGCCGGATGCGATGCCATCCACCTCGAAGGGCACCACCTCCGGCTCCTCGGTTTCCGGCCCGAAGGTGCACAGGATCGACTGCAGCGGGCGGACCCAGCGCAGGCTGGCCCCGGCCGCGGAGGCCGCGCCCCAGCGCATCGACTTGGGCCAGGGAAAGCTGCGCACGATGGCCGGCACGATCTCGGCGACGACATCCGCCGTCAGCCGGCCGGGCCGCTCGACGAAGGCAACATAGCTGTCGCCCTTCTTCGGGTCGCTCTGGATCGTCGCCTGATCGAGGCTGGTCAGCCCCGCCGCCTTGAGGAAGCCCTGGATGGCGGCATCGGGCGAGCCGACGCGCGGGCCCTTGCGCTCCTCGCGCACATCGCGGCCCTTGAGCGGCAGGCCAGCCACATGCAGCGTCAGCCGACGCGGCGTGGCGAAGGCGCGCGCGCCCTCATAGACGAAGCCGCGCTCGACCAGCGCGTCCGTGACGAGCTTTTGCAGGTCTTCCGCCGCCTTGCGCTGCATGCGCGCGGGGATTTCCTCGGAGAAGAGTTCAAGCAGCAGATCAGGCATGGCAACGCGTATCCTTCGCGCTCCCTGAAAACCTGTCTGACCGCGAAAGGCAAGAGCGGTGGCCGGTCTTTTCGCGGCGCAAGGCCAGGATGGCGGGCGCTGGCGGCGTCAGGCGGCCAGCTGCGCCCTGATCGTGCCGCGCAGGTCGTCGATCAGCACGGGCTTGCCGGCCCGCTCGACATGCCAGAAGGTCCAGCCATTGCAGGCCGGCAGCCCTTGGGCCAGTGCGCCGATCTTGTGGATCGAGCCCACGGCGGGGCCGAGCGCCAGCGTGCCGTCGGCGCGGATGGTGGCGCTGAAACGCTTGCGGTCATCGCTGACGGTCTCGCCGGCCTTCACAAGGCCAGCCTCGATCAGCGACAGGAACGGCACGCGCACCTCTGTGCGCTTTGACGGCGCGGTGCTGAATGCCTCCGGCGGCAACGGCCTCACCGCCGCAATGCGGGCAGCAGCCCCGGCAATGTAGCCCGGATCGCGCTCGATGCCGATGAAGTGTCGGCCCAGCGCCTTGGCGACAGCGCCGGTCGTGCCGGTGCCGAAAAACGGATCCAGCACCACATCGCCCGGATTGGTGGACGACAGCAGCACGCGCGCCAGCAGCGCCTCGGGCTTCTGGGTCGGGTGCAGCTTGGCCCCGTCCGCGCCCTTGAGCCGCTCCTCGCCGGTGCACAGCGGAATGAACCAGTCGGACCGGACCTGAAGATCCTCGTTGCCGCCCTTCAGCGCCTCATAATGGAAGGTGTATTTCGATTTCTGCTCGCGCGCTGCCCAGAGCATGGTCTCGTGGGCATTGGTGAAGCGACGCCCGCGGAAATTCGGCATCGGGTTGGCCTTGCGCCAGACGATGTCGTTGAGCATCCAGAAGCCGACATCCTGAAGGATCGTGCCGACGCGGAAAATGTTGTGATACGAGCCGATGACCCAGAGCGCGCCATCGGGCTTCAGCGCCCGGCGGCAAGCCAGCAGCCAGGCCCGCGTGAAGGCGTCATAATCGGAGAACGAGGCAAACTTGTCCCAGTCATCATCGACCGCGTCGACGAGGCTGTCATCGGGTCGACGCAGGTCGCCCCCCAGTTGCAGGTTATAGGGCGGATCGGCGAAGACGAGGTCCGCGCAGCCAGCCGGCAGCTTTTCCAGCTCGGCAATGCAATCGCCGGCCAGGATCTGGTCTAGTGGCGGGCTGACTGGCCCGATCCGAGACGCCGATGCAACCTGTCCGGTACGCTGAACACCAATCCGGACGGAAGCATCGGCCGCCCCGGTACGCGAAGTACCCATGGTGCTGCACCGGTTACGCAACTCAACTCAACGAGCCGGACGATGCCGCAACAGGGTAAAAACCCTGTGCACCGGTGTAAAAAATCGGCGTCCCGTTTTGGGGCTGCAAAAATTGCCGGGTAGGGAATTCTTGCCGACCGGGTGGCCGAGACAGCGGCCTGTCAGGTGCGCAGCCAGCGGCCCCTGATCGGCGCGAAGCTGAAGCGGTGGTGCGGGCAAGGGCCATGCAGCAGGATCGCAGCCCTGTGGGCTTCGGTGCCATAGCCGGCATGGTCGGCAAAGCCATAGGCCGGGAAGTTCTGCGACAGCCGGGCCATCAGCCGGTCACGCAGCACCTTGGCGACGATCGAGGCCGCCGCGATCGCCGGCTCGCTGGCATCGCCCCTGATGATGGCGCGGCAGGCCATTGGCACGGCGATCACATCGCGGCCATCGACGAGCACGAGGCCGGGCCTGACAGCGAGGCCGCGCACGCTGCGCGCCATCGCGCTTAGGGTGGCGGAGCGGATGTTGGCGGCATCAATGCTGGCGGCGCTGGCCGAGGCAACCGACACGGAAAGCGCCCGCTGCGTGATCTCGGCAAAGAGCGTCTCGCGACGGGCGGCGCTCAGGGTCTTGGAATCGGCCAATCCCGCCGGAATGTCGTCCGGATCGAGAATGACGGCTGCCGTCACCACAGGCCCTGCCAGCGGCCCGCGCCCGACCTCGTCGACACCCGCCACCAGCGCCTTGCCGGAGGGAGCGTTCTGCTCGGAAAACAGGGACGGGACGTGGTCCATCATCTGGCGACCAGCGCCAGATGTGCCGGCCGCCGTCAAGTCAGAGCAGCGACAATTGCGCCGGGCTGGTGCTGGCCGGGCGGAACAGGTCGGTGCGCAGCTTGAGACGTGCCTTGTTGAAGCCGGCCCGCTCTGCGGCGAGTTCGAAGCGCCGCCCGATCATCCAGGCATAGGGGCCGGAGCCGACCTGGCGCTGGCCCCAGGCCGGGTCATAGTCCTTGCCGCCGCGCGTGGACTGCACCAGCGACATCACGTGCCGCAGCTTGTCGGGATAGTGGGTCAGCAGCCAGTCGCGCACCAGATCCTTGACCTCGAGCGGCAGACGCAGCAGCACGTAGCCCGCCTCGCGCGCACCATTGGCATAGGCGGCATCCAGAATGCGCTCGATCTCGGCATCGTTGACCGCTGGAATGATCGGCGCGACCAGAACCGTGACGGGAATTCCCGCATCGCTCAGGCGCCTGATCGTCTCCAGCCGGCGGGCCGGGCTGGCCGCGCGCGGCTCCATGGTGCGGGCGAGGCTTGGATCGAGCGTCGTCACCGAGATGGCCACCTTGGCCAGTCCCTCGGCGGCCATCGGCGCCAGAAGATCGATGTCACGCTGGATCAGCGCCGACTTGGTGACGATGCCGACCGGATGGCGGAAGCGCCCGAGCACCTCCAGCAGGCCCCGCATCAGCCTGAGCCTCTTCTCGATCGGCTGATAGGCGTCGGTGTTGGTGCCGATGGCCAGCATGCGCGGGGCATAACCGCTTGCCGACAGCTCCTTTTCCAGCAGGGTCGCGGCGTCGGGTTTGGCGCTCAGCCGGCTTTCGAAATCGAGCCCCGGCGAGAGGCCGAGATAGGCGTGGCTCGGCCGGGCATAGCAGTAGACGCAGCCATGCTCGCAGCCGCGATACGGATTGATCGACCGGTCGAAGGAAATGTCGGGCGACTGGTTCCGCGTGATGATGGTGCGGGCCTTCTCGATGGCGACCTCGGTCCGGAAGGGTGGCAGGTCACCCAGCGACCCCCAGCCATCGTCCTCCTCGACGCGGCTGGTGCCATCGAAGCGGGCATCGGGGTTGAGCGTCGCGCCGCGACCGCGCCGCCGTTCCGGATCGAGCCGGTGACCGGCGACCGCAACCGGATCACGCGCCATGACCCGTGGCGAGGCGCGCACCGCGTCGGCTTCGGCGCGCCGCGCCATGCTTTGGGCCGGGGGGATGCCACCCACCTCGACGGCGGGGAATTCGCTGGACGTCGCCATGTGGCTGAACCTCATGTTCACTTTATGTTCTTAACGCGATTCCCCGCTGCGTCAAGCGTCGATGCGGCGGCTTTAGCGTGGCGGGCAGCCACTCCCGATCCGTCTGCGATGGGGCAATGCACAAAAGCTGTGCTTTCAGGCGCGGCCAACCCTGTCTAAAAGGCCAACCATGCTGACCGCCCTTGTCCGTGCCAGATCGAACCCCGGAGCGCTTGCGGTCACGCTGGCAGCGCTGGTTCCGGCCGTAGCCGAGGGGCTCGTCAGCCATGCGGTCGTGGTGCTGGCCGGCAAGGACATGGACGGCGAACGGATTGCCGATGCCATGGGCGCGACTGTGATCCAGGCGGGCGACGCACCGTGGCGCGAGGCTGCGGCGATCGCGCGCGGCGACTGGGTGGTCTTGCTTGATGCCGGCGAAACCCCTGATCAGGGCTGGATCACGGCGATCGAACGCCATCTTCTGCAACAATCCTCGGCGCGGCAGAGGCCGGCTTTTCTGCCCATCCGCGGCCTTGCGGCGGGACTGGCGGAGCGGGCCGCGCTGTGGTTGGCCAGAACCCGTCTGCGCAGTGGGCTTGTCGCCCCGCGCTCCATGATCGCAGCCGGGTCAGTGCCGCCCGCGCCGGTGCGCCTCGCCATCGGGCGACAGCGGCTGCCTGACTGACCGGGCGAGGCCTGCGGGCAACGGGTTCAGCCGCTGTCAGCCCTTGGCGTGGGGGCTGCCGGCTCCGCGTCTCAGATGCTCGTCGAGCCGAGGCATGATCTCGACGAAGTTGCAGGGCCGGTGGCGCATGTCGAGTTGGAGCGCGAGGATCCCGTCCCATGCGTCCTTGCAGGCTCCCGGCGAGCCGGGCAGGCAGAAAACATAGGTTGTACCGATCAGTCCCGCCGTGGCGCGCGACTGCACTGTCGATGTGCCGATCTTGGCGAACGATATCTGGTGAAAGACCCACGAGAAGCCATCCATCCGCTTGTCGAACAGCGGCTCCAGCGCTTCGGGCGTGACATCGCGCCCGGTGAAGCCGGTACCGCCGGTGGTGATCACGACATCGACTGCAGCATCGGCAACCCAGGCCCTGACCTGGGCCTGGATCGCGGCCTTGTCGTCGGGCACAATGGCGCGATGGGCCAGCCGGTGCCCGGCGTCGCCCAGACGCTGGACCAGCGTGTCGCCCGAGCGGTCGTCGGCCAGGGTGCGGGTGTCAGAGACGGTCAGCACCGCGATGTCGACGGGGATGAAGGGCCTGCTCTCGTCGATCCGCGACATGGCTCAGAGCGTGCGGCTGGAGAACGTGTCGCAGGATTTCAGCGTCCCGCTGCGCATGCCGGTCAGGAACCAGCGCGTGCGCTGCTCGGACGAGCCATGGGTGAAGGAATCGGGCACGGCATAGCCCTGCCCCGCCTTCTGCAGCTTGTCATCGCCGATCGCGGCAGCGGTGTTCATCGCTTCCTCGACATCGCCCTGATCGAGCCGGCCCATCTGCTGGATATGGAAGGCCCAGACGCCGGCAAAACAATCGGCCTGCAGTTCGACGCGCACCGACAGCGCATTGGCGTCGCGTTCCGAAGCGCGGCGCTTCATCTGCTCGACTCGCGGCAGGATGCCGAGCAGGTTCTGGATGTGATGCCCCACTTCGTGGGCAATCACGTAGGCATAGGCGAAATCACCGCCACCGCCGAGCTTGCGCCGCATCTCGTCGAAGAACGAGGTGTCGAGATAGACCCGCCGGTCTGGCGGACAATAGAAGGGGCCCATCGCTGCCTGCGCGGTGCCGCAGCCTGACCGATCAACCCCGCGGAACAGCACCAGCGTCGGTGGCTCATAGGGCTTGCCCGTGTCGCGCGGCATGATCTTGGCCCAGACATCCTCGTTCTGGGCCAGCACCACGGAGATGAAGCGGCCCATGTCGTCGCTGGGACGCGAGGTCTGGGTTTGCGTCTGCTGGGTGGGCGCCCGGCCGCCCTGGAGCATCTCGGCCCCGCCGATCAGGATGCGCGGATCGATGCCAAGCGCATAGCCCACCAAGCCAAGCACCAGCATGGTGCCGAAGCCGAGACCCGTGCGGCCGCCGGGCACGCGGCCCATGCCGCCGCCGCTGCGCCGGTCCTCGAGGTTTTCGGACTGGCGATAGTCATCCCACTTCATGGCTTCTCACCTGCTTGGCCGTCTGGACGGTGGCGCAAGCATCGCGTCTTCTGCGGCGGGCTGCAAGCTCCCTGCCCGGTTTTTCGGCAGAACCCCGCGAAGCGAGGCTGGAAGAACTCCGTGCAGCTTCTGTTCAGCAAGACTTGGTTAACTTTGTTTCCGATCACCGGATCGCGCGGATGGTCCGCCGCGGTCCCGATGGGAGGAGACTCACGATGAAGCGAATTGTGAGATGGGTGGTGGCAGCCGGTCTTTGCCTTGCTGCCGGACATGGTGCCATCGCCGCGCCGGTTTCGACCGCCGCCGGCCCGATGACAGAAGCTGCGCGCGACAACCAGCGCGCGCTGACCAGCGAGGTTGGCTATTATCACCGCAGGGTCTATCGCACCCGCCCTGTCCACTACCGGCGCGTCTATCGCCCTCGTCCGGTCTACTACCGCCCGGTGCGCTACAGGCCAGTCTATTACGCCGC
>JAIYDY010000116.1 GCA_027487245.1 Hyphomicrobiales bacterium | reverse complement strand
CGGGCCAGCACCTGGCCGGCCTTCACCATGTCGCCCTCCTCGGCCAGGATCTCCTGCACGGCAAGGCCATCGACCTCGGGCACAACCAGCACCTCGTCACGCGCGATGACGTTGCCCGAGACAAGCACACTCGCGGTGATTTCCCGCCGCTCGACCTGCGCCACCGTGATGCTGGGCGGGCGCGGCTGGATCACCGCCGGGTTGGCGCCCTGCGCTGCGGCAGGACCGGCGGCAAGCGGAGCAAGCAGCGCAAGGGAGAGGACCAGCGAAAAAGAGACGGCAACGCGGGAGGCTGTCGGCACAAGGGCATGAAATGGGCGGTTCACGATAGCTCTCCGGGCAATCATGTCACGTCTTCCGGTGCCGGGGATGCGGCAGGCCAGTCGTGAGCAGTGTGGGCGGTTGTTGGTAAATCGGCTGCGGGTGAACGAACCTCGGCCTCTGCGGGCCGGGCGCTGACAGGTGGGCATCCGTCCTGCCGCAGCACCGATTGCATCTGGCCACTGCAGGCCAGCCGCAGGATCTCGCCGAGATGGTTCATGTGTGGAGCCGCATCGAAATCAGGCTCGCGGGCGCGGCGGGCGAAAAGCCCGTCGGACAGGCACATCAGAAGGTCTACGAGCGCTTCGACATCCAGCCTGGGATCGGCCTTGCCCTTGCTGACCATGTCGGCCAGCGACAGGCAGATCCAGCGTTTGATATCGTCCTCGCAGTCGCGGCAGATCGCGGCAAGTCCCGCGTTGCGGGCCGCCTCGACCCACAGGTCGATCAGGAAGATCGCCTTTTCGCGCGGGTCATCCACGAGATAGCGGCGAGCAATGGCCGTGATGGCGGCGAATGGGTCTTCCGCATCGCGCATGCCGGCGAAGGAATGCGCAATGTCGGCTCGGTCCCGAGCGCTCAGCCCCGCGACGATCGCATCCTTGGAGGCGAAGTAGCGGTAGATGTTGCCTGCGCTCATGCCCGCTTCGGCCGCCACATCCTGCATCGTCGCCCGGTGGAACCCGGAACGCACGAAACAGCGATGCGCGGCGTCGAGGATGCGCGTGCGATGATCAGGCTGAAGCAACGTGTGCTGGTTCATGGTCGGATGAATGGCAAATGAGAATGAACGTTCATTCTCATTACGAGCTAGAATCACGGCCGGATCATGGCAAGCATAAAATGACGATTTCGTTGCGTGGATCGCAGCGCATCATCCAAAAATTTCACGCTGCAGGTTCAGTTGAGGCGCGGCAGCACAATCACGGCGTTAAGGACCCGGCCTTCGTCAGGGCGGTGCAGCGCAACAGCCGCAGAACCGGCCTTCTCAGCGCCGGATCTTGACCGGTGGCACGAAGGGGATCGGGCGGGCGGATTGTCCATCGCCGCGCACTTTCGGCAGTTTCTCGGCAATCCCGTAAAGCTGCTCGCGCCGGTCCATCTCGCGCCAGATTTCGGCAGGTGTGATCCCGGCTTCCGACAACACAACCACCAGATTGTAGATCAGATCTGCGCTTTCGAGGATAACGGCTTCGCGGTTGCCCTGCACGGCATCAAGCCCGACCTCTATGGCCTCTTCGGCCAGCTTCTTGGCCATTTTCGGCATGCCTTCGTTGATCAGCTTGGCCGTGCGGGAATAGGCCGGGTCGCGCGCCCGCGCCGCCAGCACTGCCTGATAAAGCCTTTCAACCGAATCGGTCATCGCGAGAGAGTGGGCCTTCAATGTTTAAGAACCATGACACTAGTTTGAATTCGTGAAGCCGGCAAATAGTTTGACGACCTCCTGATAGACCGGTCGCTTGAAATCGACGATCAGCGCAGGCGTGCGATCGAGCGCTTCCCAGCGCCAGGCGTCAAACTCCGGCTTGTATCCACCGGGCGGTGCCAGCACGTTGATCTCGGCCTCGTCGCCCTCGAACCGGAAGGCGAACCAGCGCTGCGCCTGCCCGAGAAAGCGGCCTTTCCAGGCGGACTTGCGCGCGGCGTCCGGCAAATCATAGCACAACCAGTCCGGGCTTTCCGCCAGCAAACGGGCCGTGACGACGCCTGTTTCCTCGCGCAGTTCCCGGATGGCAGCATCAAGCGGGCTCTCTCCGGGATCGATGCCGCCCTGCGGCATTTGCCAGGCCGCATCGCCGAAACCCGCGCGGCGGCCGACGAACACCCGGCCTTGCCGGTTGAACAGCGCCAGTCCGACGCAGGGTCGGTAGCTTCTGGGCGCTCGCGGCGTGCTCACCGGATCGCGCCTGTGGTCTGCACCCTGGACTGCCCGATGGAACTCACCGGCACCAGCTTGATGCCGCGCTGCTCAAGCGTGCGGGCCCAGCGCGACACCCGGTCGATGGTCAGCGGCAGGGCGCTGGCCGAGGCGACGGCAAAACCCTTCTCGCGGGCCTGCTGTTCGAGCCGGGCCAGTTCACGGTCGATGGCATCGGTCCGCTGGGTCAGATCCAGCACCAGATCGGCCTTGAGCGCCGACGCGCGCAGGCCTGTCGCCGCGGGCATCATCAGGCTGCGGCCCGACGAGCCGTCATCGACCATCATCAATCCACGCTCGGCCAGTTCGCGCACCACCGGCGAGAGCGCGGTCTCATCGGACATGAAACGCCCGCCCATGAAATTGACGATGCCGACATAGCCGACGATCCGGCTCATCACCCAGCGCAAACGCTCAAGATTGTCGGGCGCAGGCTGGGACGTGGTCAGCGTGTGTGGCCCAGGATCGTTGTCGGGGTAGTCGAACGGCTCCATCGGAACCTGAAGGAAGATCTCGTGACCATCGCCGCGCGCGCGCTGCGCGAGCTTTTCGAGATCGCCGCCATACGGCGCAAAGGCGAGGCTGACCTCACCCGGAAGGCGCGAAATCGCATCCGCTGTCGCAGACGCGCTGATGCCGAGCCCTCCCATCAGGATCGCAACCCGCACCGGAGCAGCGGCCACATTCGGCGCTACGGGGCGCGCATAGACCTGCGACGGGCGCGCGCCATCGTCACCGATGCGCGGCAGGATACCATGCCGGCTGCGCTCCGTGAGCCGCCTGTCGGGCGCGGCAGCGAGGCGCACCACACCTGAGTCCGGCACGCGGATGATCACGGAGTTCGGACTGTCTGTCCCGCTTGGCCGGAGCACCCGCACACCCGAATCCTGTTCGAGTTGCCCTGCGGTCGATTCCTTCGGCGCCGGAGCGACTTGTTGGCCGGCATCTTGCGCGGAGAAACTGAACTGCGGCCCCGACGGAGCCGGCGCGTTGTCGATCGAGGCAGAAGCCCGTGGCCTGCCACCATCTGGATGGCTGACAAGTCCGACATAGAGCCCGCCACCAAGCAGCAGGCAGAGTGGCACGGCAGCCAGGGCGGAGGGCAGCCAGGGCGGCACGCGCCGCCGCACCTGCGCATTCCGGGGCTTGCCCAGCGGCTTTTGCAGATCGGATGTCGGGATATCCGCCAAAGTCCGTTTGCCCCACGCGGTCGAGGCGCGCGAATCAGTTTCGCACGCAGGTCGTCACTCTGATGCTTTGCGAAGGCCGCGTCGAGGCCGGCCATCGGCGATGCCGTCCTATGGGTACCAAAGCACAAACGACGCCATGCGGAAGGCACAGCGCCATTTGGCGGAAGGCAGATCGATCACCGCTTCGGTCCAATGCGGCGGGCAAGCCCAGCCGCACCGACCGTCAATTCTGCTTTGTGGCCGGCGTTGCCGGATCGCTCGGCGCAGCCGCATCGCGCTTGATGCCACGCAGCAGGTCCAACGCCGCGTTGAGCTGCTTGTCCTTGGCCTTGTCGGTCGGAATGTAGGACGACGAGCCGGATTTTTCCTCTTCCGGCTTGGCGCCGGCGGCACCGGACAGGTGCCCCTTCAGGCCAGCCTCGCCCTTGGTCTCGTCCTTGCCCTTCAGCTCATCGGGGATTTCCTGCAGAACGACCAGATCAGGGTCGATACCCTTGGCCTGGATCGACTTGCCGGATGGCGTGTAGTAGCGCGCCGTGGTCAGGCGAAGCGCCCCGTTGGAACCCATCGGGATGATGGTCTGCACCGAGCCCTTGCCGAACGAGCGCGTGCCCATCACCTGGCCACGCTTGTGATCCTGGATCGCGCCTGCCACGATTTCCGCTGCCGAGGCCGAGCCGCCATTGATCAGCACGATCACCGGCTTGCCGCGCGTCAAGTCGCCGGGCTTCGCGCTGAAACGCTGCGTCTCGTCGGTATTGCGGCCGCGTGTCGAGACGATCTCGCCCCGCTCGAGGAAGGCGTCGGACACCAATACCGCCTGATCGAGCCTGCCGCCGCGGTTGTTGCGCAGGTCGATGATGAAGCCCTTGAGCTTGTCACCGGGCGCATCGGCAATGGCCTTCTCGATGCCCTTGCGCAGGCCGTCGAAGGTCTGCTCCGAGAAGGTCGAGATGCGAATGTAGCCCACATCCTCGCCTTCCATGCGCGCACGCACGGCCGGCACGACGATGTCAGAGCGGGTCAGGGTGAATTCCAGCGGTTCCTTGCGGCCCGGGCGTTCGATCTTGAGCTTGACGTTGGAATTGACGGGACCGCGCATCTTCTCGACAGCCTGCGTCAGGGTCAGGCCCTGCACGGCGTCGCCGTCGATCTCGCGAATCAGGTCATTGGTCATGATGCCGGCGCGGAAGGCCGGCGTGTCGTCGATCGGGGTCACGACCTTGAGCACACCCTCTTCCATCGTCACCTCGATGCCGAGGCCACCGAAGCGGCCGCGCATGTCGATGTCCATGTCGCGGAAGCTCTTGGGATCGAGATAGCCCGAATGGGGATCGAGCGAGGTCAGCATGCCATTGATGGCCGCCTCGATCAGCTTGCGCTCGTCAGGCTTCTCGACATAGTCGTTCCTGATCTTCTCGAAGATATCGCCGAACAGGTTGAGGCTGCGGTAGGTCTCTGCATTGGCCGCCACGGCGCTCGTGGCGCTCATCAGATCTGTCCGCAGCGTCACCACCGCGATACCCGCGCCCATCAGGGCTCCTGCTGCCAGCAGTGAAATCTTGCGCATCATCATCCGCGAACCTTGTTGACCTGAGTTCGTGCCCACCATGGCCCAGGATCGATCGAACGACCGTCCTTGTGAAATTCAACATAGAGAATTGGCTGGCCATTGCCATCCCCCAATACGGTCGCAGCCCCCTCTGGTCCGTCGCCGAGCACGCCCACCGGCTCGCCGGCCAGGACAAACTGGCCACGCACCACGTCGGTGCGGCGCATTCCAGCCAGCAGGATATGGTAGCCACCTCCCATTTGCAGGATCACCATGTGCCCAAATGTCAGAAACGGGCCGGAAAACGCCACCCAGCCATCGGCAGGCGCGGCAACAAGAGCGCCGGCGCGGGCGAGATAGCTCTCGCCGCGCGTCTGCTGTCCGAGGCTTGCCGGGGCTCCGAACGCACGCAATTGTGATCCCGCCACCGGCTGTGGCAGCAGCCCGCGCAGGTCCTGGAAAGCGGCCTGCGGGGCAAGCCGCGACGGGTCGCGAAACGCCAGCTGCGCCATCCGCTCGCGGGTTTCACGGCTCTGCGCCTCGGCGCTGCGGCGCGCGTCCTCCGCCTGCCGGCTGGCAGCGTTGATCTCGTTTTCGAGCCGGTCGATCAACTCGCGCAGGCTGGCTGCCTCGCGGCCAATCTCTGTCCCGCGCCTCTGGACGGCATCGGCCTCGCTCGCGGCAGCCGACTCGCGTGCCATGCGGGCAGCAACGAGAGCGGCAATGCGCTGCCGCTCGCCGGCAAGCTGATCGAACTCCGCCGCCACGCGCCCGCGCTCGGCCGCCGTCTGCTCGCGCAGCCGCACCAGTTCGCCGAGGTCGGCGGCGAGTGTCTCCGCTTCCAGTCGCAGTTCAGGGATCACGGCCCCCATCAGGATCGAGGCGCGGACCGCTTCCAGCACATCCTCCGGTCTGACCAGCACCGCCGGAGGCGGACGCCGGCCCATGCGCTGCAAGGCGGCCAGCACATCGCCGATCAGTCCGCGGCGGCCATCCAGAGACCGCCGGATGCCTTGTTCGCTCGAAGCCAGCACCGACAGCCGTTCCTCGATCGCGGCGACGCGCGTCTCGATCGCCTGCGAGCGCCGGGTCGCCTCGATCAGTGCGGCATTGAGGCGGCCCCGGTCGGCCCTGATCTCGCGGATCTCGGCATCGAGCCTGCTGCGCACCTCGGCATTGCGCGCCAGCCGCTCCTCGACGGCCTTCAGCTCCGCGTCGCGCTCGGCGCGCTGGCTACGCTTGATCTCGGCTTCGCGCGCCCTGTCATCCGGCTCGGCAGCGTCCTGCGCCCATGCGCCAGTCACGAAGCCAAGCTGAACGGCCACAAACGGCAGCACAGGACCGGGAGAAAAGCCGGCAGGCATCAGGGCGCAGCAAGCCAGCGCCCCGGCCCGGAAGCGGTTGCGCAGCCGGCGAAGATGCCAGGATGGATGCCAGGATGTCATCGAATCAGCCGATTGTTCAGCCGCGATGATAGGGGTGGCCACTGAGGATTGTCAGCGCCCGATAGATCTGCTCCAGCACCAGCACACGGACAATCTGGTGAGGGATGGTCAGCGCGCCGAAGGACAGCCTGATGGCAGCGCGGTCACGCAGGCTGGCATCGAGCCCGTCCGCCCCGCCGATCACGAAGCTTGCAGCCGGGCTGCCGGCATCACGCTCACGTCCGAGCCGGGCGGCGAAATCCGGACTTGGAAGGCTCGTGCCGCGTTCATCGAGCACGATCAGCAGGCCTGCCGGCGCACGCGCGGCGATCAGATCGGCTTCCTCGCGCTTGCGGTCATCCTCGCGGCGGGCACGGCTTTCCGGCAGCTCGACCAGATCGGGGCCGGAAAAGCCGAGGCCGCGACCGATCTCTCCGATCCGCCCGGCATAACGCTGGCACAGCTCGCGCTCCGGGCCATCCTTCAGACGGCCCACGGCCACGACCGCTAGCCGCATGACGGCCGACCGCTCAGCCTGCGGCCAGTTCGGTCGGGCGATCCACGCCCCACATCTTCTCGAGGTTGTAGAAGGTTCGCACCTCTGGCCGGAAGACATGCACGATCACGTCGCCGCAATCGACCAGCACCCAGTCGCAATGCGGCACGCCTTCGATGCGTGGCGAAGGATGGCCAGCCTGCTTCAGGACCTTGACCACCTCGTCGGCGATCGAACCGACATGACGGTTGGAGCGCCCCGAGGTGATGATCATATGGTCTGCGATCGAGGTCTTGCCCTGAAGGTCGATGATGATCGTCTCTTCGGCCTTCATCTCCTCGATGGCATGGGTTGCCAGCTTGAGCGTATCGGATGGTGGCACGGCCGCCATGTCGGATTCAGGCGTTGCGGCCGCAGCCTTCGCGGCGCGTGCCTTTGCGGCGGATGTCACCTTTGAGGAAGCAGCCAGGGCACCTTGTGCCGGAGTTGTCGACTTGCGCCGCGGTTTCTTGACCGGTTCAGTCACGGTTGGCGTACTCAGCGGGATATCCTCTTGCTGTCTGCGCGAACCGGGGGCTTCGCGTCTGGTCTCACCATACCGCGTCGGCGGCCCGGGTTCAACGTCCGCGCAGGGCCGTTGACGACAAAGCCGACCGGCGGCCGTGCAGGAACATCCAGGCCGGCGCATCTTCCGTGGCAAGCAGCAGTCCGTCGCTCTCATCGAGGCGCCAGCGCCCGAGCGCCACGGCAGCGCGTGACCGCATGGCCCGGTGGGTTGTGCCCGGCCGGTCGATGATGCCGATCGGCATCAGGCGGGCGATGCCGCGCCAGTTCTGCCAGCGATGGAACTGGGCCAGATTGTCAGAGCCCATCAGCCAGACGAAGCGCGCCCCGCTGCAGCGCGCCTTGAGCGCCGTCAACGTCTGTGCCGTGAAACGCGTCCCGAGACGGGCCTCGACACCGGTCACCACGATCTGCGGATGGTTCGCCACGACCGCTGCCGCCTGCATGCGCTGGCCGAGGGCCGGCAGCGCCCGGTTGTCCTTCAGAGGGTTGCCGGGTGTCACCAGCCACCAGACCTGATCGAGCCCGAGCTTGCGCAATGCCGTCAGCGAGGCCATGCGGTGGCCGTCATGGGCCGGGTTGAACGAGCCGCCAAGCAAGCCGATCCGCAGCCCCGCCGCATGCGGCGGCAGGCCGTCATGGACAGCCGACCGTGGCATCATCAGGCTGCACCCGACAGGCAAGAACAGCCCACCATCATGGCCTGATCTGGCCGCTGCCCAACACGCGGTACTTGAACGAGCACAACTGCTCGACGCCGACCGGCCCGCGCGCATGCATGCGCCCGGTCGCGATGCCGATTTCCGCACCGAAGCCGAACTCGCCACCATCCGCGAACTGGGTGGAGGCGTTGTGGATCACGATGGCCGAGTCCACCTCCGCCAGAAAACGGGCCGCGACGGCCTCGTCATCGGTGATGATCGCATCCGTGTGGTGCGAGCCGTAGCGTTCCACATGCGCGATGGCCTCGTCAGGACCATCAACCACCCTGACCGCGATGATGGCATCAAGATACTCGGTCGCCCAGTCCGCCTCGCTGGCGGGCGTGACTCGGGCGTCGGCAGCGAGAACAGCCTCATCCCCGCGCACCGCACAACCCGCATCCAGCAGCATGCCGATGATAGGCTTGAGGTGCGAGGCGGCAATCTGGCGATCCACCAGCAGCGTCTCCGCCGATCCGCACACGCCTGTGCGCCTGAGCTTGGCGTTGAGCACCACCGCCTTGGCCATCGCAAGGTCGGCACTGGCATGGACATAGACATGGCAGTTGCCATCGAGATGGGCGAACACCGGCACGCGCGCATCGGCCTGCACCCGCTCGACGAGGCTGCGGCCTCCGCGTGGCACCACGACATCGATCGTGCCGCCCAGCCCGGCCAGGATGTGACCAACCGCGTCCCGGTCTCGCACCGGCACGAGCTGGATCGCATCGGCAGGCAGGCCGGCAGCCGCGATCCCGGCACGTATGGCATTGGCAAGGGCCAGCGATGTCCGCAAGCTGTCCGATCCGGCCCTCAGCACGGCGGCATTGCCGCTTTTCAGGCACAGCGCGCCGGCATCGGCGGTGACATTGGGACGGCTCTCGAAAATCACCGCAATGACCCCGAGCGGCGTTGCCACCCGTTCGATCAGCAGGCCGTTGGGCCGCTCGAAACGGGCCAGCACCTTGCCGACGGGATCAGGCAGGGCTGCAATGTCCTCGACAGCCCGAGCCACGCCTTCGATGCGGGTCCGGTCGAGCATCAGCCGGTCGATGTAGGCGGCGTTCTGACCATTGGCGCGCGCATCCTCAAGGTCGCGGCCATTGGCCTCCAGGATCGCATCCGCCGCATGACGGATGGCGGACGCCGCCGAAACCAGCGCTGCACTGCGCTGGGCCGGGTTGGCCAGCATCACGGCACGCTGGGCCTTGCGGGCGCGCTGGCCCATGTCGGCCAGCATCGCAGCAAGATCATCGGCGCTCTCGCCGTCAGAGGGCCGGATCGGTGCCATCTGGTTCATCATCGCCTCACATCGAGCATCAAGCCGGATCACCTTATCCGATCACGAGCGCCATGTCGTCCCGGTGGATCATCTCGGCCTGCCCCGGATGCCCGAGCACAGCCTCGATCTCGCGCGAGGGTTTGCCCATCACCAGCCGCGCCTCGGCAATGTCATAGGCAACGAGCCCCCGGCCAAGCTCGGTGCCGGCGGCATCGCGGATCACCACAGCGTCGCCGCGCTGGAAGTCGCCCTCGACCTTGCTGACACCGACAGGCAGCAGGCTGGCACCGGTCATCAGCGCGCGCGCTGCACCGGCATCGACATGCACCACGCCGCGCGGCTCCAGTGTGCCGCCGATCCAGGTCTTGCGTGCCGTGGCCGGCGTCGATGCCGACAGGAACCAGGTACAGCGCGCCCCGTTGGCAATCGCGGCGAGAGGGTTCTTGGGCCGACCATCGGCGATCAGCATGTGCGTGCCGCCCGAGACCGCGATCTTGCCGGCCTCGATCTTGGTGGTCATGCCCCCGCGCGACAGCTCCGACGCCGCGCCACCCGCCATCGCCTCGATGCGGGCCGTGATGCGGGGCACGACAGGGATATGTTCGGCGGCGGGATCAAGCGCCGGCGGGGCCGTGTAGAGCCCGTCGATATCGGAAAACAGCACGAGCAGGTCGGCGCCGGTCATGGTCGCCACGCGCGCCGCCAGCCGGTCATTGTCGCCATAGCGGATCTCGCTGGTCGCCACGGTGTCGTTCTCATTGATCACCGGCACGGCGCGCATCTCGAGCAACCGGCCGATCGTGGCCCGCGCATTGAGGTAGCGCTGCCGCTCTTCGGTATCAGCCAGCGTCACCAGGATCTGGCCCGCCGTGATGCCATGATGGCCGAGCGCCTCGGCCCAGGTGCGCGCCAAGGCGATCTGGCCGACGGCGGCAGCGGCCTGGCTTTCCTCCAGCTTCAGCGCACCGGCCGGCATGCCCAGCAAGGTGCGACCGAGAGCGATCGCGCCGGAGGAGACCACCTGCACGTCAGCGCCGCGGCCATGGAGTTCGGCGATGTCCTCGGCCAGCGCGGCCAGCCAGCCATGCCGCGCCCGGCCGCGTGCCCGATCAACCAGCAGCGCCGAGCCGACCTTGATGACGATGCGCCGGAACTGCGAGATCTGGGGCGCGATCTGGGGCGGGGTTGTCTGTTCTCGTGACATCGTGGTGGCTTCTGGTGATCGCGAGGGCGGTTGGCGCCAGCATCGGCGCAGCGCAATGGGCAGTTCGCAGCGCTGCGGTCACGGTCGCCAGCCGGTGTCGATGGCGGGTGCGTTCTCGCGCGCTTCCTCGGAGCGGGCCTCGTCAATGATGGCAAGAAGCGCCCGCAACGCCTCCTGAACACCGAGGCCCGAGGCGGATGACAGCACCATTGGTTTGCGCCCCGCCGCCCGCTTGAGCCGGGCGACCTGATCCTTCAACGTGTCCGGATCGAGCGCATCGGCTTTCGACAGCGCCACGATTTCCGGCTTGTCGGTCAACTCGCCGCCATAGGCTTCGAGTTCCTTGCGCACGATCTTGTAGGCCTTGCCAGCATGCTCGCAGGTGCCATCGACCAGATGCAGCAGCACGCGGCAACGCTCGATGTGACCGAGGAACCGGTCGCCGAGACCGGAGCCTTCATGCGCACCCTCGATCAGACCCGGGATGTCGGCCAGCACGAATTCGCGGGTGTCGACATTGCCGACCCCAAGGCCGGGATGCAGCGTCGTGAACGGATAATCCGCGATCTTGGGCCGGGCCGCCGTGACCGTGGCAAGGAATGTCGACTTCCCCGCATTCGGCAGGCCGACAAGACCGGCATCGGCGATCAGCTTGAGCCGGAGGATGATCGTGGCTTCCTCGCCCGGCAGGCCGGGATTGGCGCGGCGGGGAGCCTGGTTGCTGGATGTCTTGAAGTAGGCATTGCCGAAACCGCCATTGCCGCCGCGCGCCAGCAGCACCCGCTCGCCAGGCGTGGTGATGTCGACGATCAGGGTCTCGCCGTCCTCTTCGAAGACCTGCGTTCCTGGCGGCACCTTCAGCACCACATCGGCGCCCTTCGCGCCGGCCCGCAGCGCGCCCATGCCGTGGCCGCCAACCTTGGCCTTGAAGTGCTGGGCGTAGCGGAAATCGATCAGCGTGTTGAGCCCGTCGGCGCACTCGGCCCAGACATCGCCGCCGCGCCCGCCATCGCCGCCATCGGGCCCGCCGAACTCGATGAACTTCTCCCGCCGGAACGAGATGCACCCCGCTCCGCCGTCACCGGCCTTGATGTAGACTTTTGCCTGATCGAGAAATTTCATCGGTTTCCACTCGCAACCGGCTTCGTTTGGTCCGAATGGCCGGCAAGGTCAATGTTTATGCGGCTCTTGCCTGCCTTGCGAGGCGTTCAGCGCCGGTCGCTGCGGGCAAAACACATCGCGGCCCGCGTCTGGATGGCAGCGCCCGTGCCCGGCGTGGCCGCCTGCAGCCCGAGCGCCTGCGCCAGCAGCGCAGGGTCCTGCCGAAGTTCGTCCAGCACGCAGCCGCAGGCCTGCCGGCAGGTTTCGGCACTCCGGCTCACCCGGCATTGGGCCAAGCAGTCGCGCGCAAAGCCGGCTTCCGCCCGTTGCGCCGGCGCGATGGTCAGGCCCGGCGCGAGCATCGCCAGCAGCATCAGGCCGCCCAGCAGCACAGGCTGATGAAGCAGATAGATCGGCAGACTGCGCCGCCCCGCCCAGACCAGCGCCTGTCCCGCCGGCCGCAGCCGCATGGCGGCCAGCGCCTCGACCGGGCCGCGTCGCACCAGCCATGAGCCTGCTGCGACGCCGCAGAGCATGATGCCAAACCACGGCACGAGCGGCACGAAATCAACCGCGACAGGCCCGGTGGCCGTCAGGCCCAGATGCTGCCACAGGCCGTTGAGGCGCGAGCTTTCCATTCCCGCTTGCCAACCTTCGGCAGCCGGCAGCGACAGCACGAGCGGTATGGCCAGAACCGCCACGCCTGCCAGCGCCGTCAGCCACCAGCGAGCCCTGACGAAGGGCAGCGCAAGGATGGCGCCGGCAGCGATGCAATGCAGGATGCCAAAGAAGACCGGCGCTTGCGGCATGACCAGCCAGGTCCCCGCCGTCACCAGTGCTGCCGCGCCGGCAACGACCGCCACACGCCACCAGAATGCCGCGGTCCGAACGCCCTGCGCATGGGCCAACGCAAGGCTGATGCCGGCCAGCGCGAGAAACGCCGCCGCGATGGACTGGCTGAAAAGCCGCCAGCCCGGATGCACCGCGACATCGGTGGCGATGAACCCGAGATGGGACAGATCCCAGGCCAGGTGGAACACGCCCATGGCCACGAGGGCGAGCCCCCGGGCCAGATCAATCAGCGCGAGGCGCGGCACGGTGCCGGGCATCTGGGTCATCGTGCTCCCCCGAACACATCAGCACGAGGCCGGTTCCACGATCCGGGTCGCCAGCCTGAGGTGCAAGCGCCAGAGCGGCCCGCCTCAGGCACCGCCCGTGCGCTTGAGCCGCGCCGGCAGACGACCCTTGTGGAACACCAGTTCGACATCGCCGAGCGGAATGAAGAACCGCGACACATAGGCCTTGTTGAAGACTGTGCCGTCAGCGCGCAAGGTCAGCGTGTCGTCGAAATCCAGCCGCTGCACGCCCGATGCCAATTTCAGATCGGCCGTGTAGCCGAAACGCACCGTGTCCGGCTGCGGCGTGGTCACGTCGGCCGGAGCGACCACGTCGTCGCGCTTGCCGATGTAGCGGCCTTCGCCGACGCGCTCGAAGAACCAGGTCTTCTGGTCACGCTCGCCATCGGCATAGAAGAAGTCCTCGAACAGGGCCAGCACCCGGCCATTCCACCGTCCCCTGAGATCGACGGCAAGCTTGCGCTCCTCACCGGTGAAGTTGTTGCGGAAGCGGCCGACCGCGTGCGTCGGGCCACGAAACCATTCATGCAGCACGAGGCGCTCGCCGGCGGCATGGGCTCCGGTTCCGGCCGCGAGGGTGGCGAGGCTTGCCGCCCCGCCAAGGATAAGGTCTCGTCGATGCATCAAGGTCTCCTGTGACGTCACTCTGTTACGCGCATGGACGAGGACCGGATGCAGGCCTCGCGCACATGTCAGGCCCCTCCGGGCGGGATGACACCGCCTGAAGACAGGCCTGCGTCCCTCCGGATGAGCCTGCCCGGCTGCGCGCCCTGCGCATTCGCCGGCCCGCTTGCGGTCGCGCCGGGCACCACATCCACCTGCGGCCCGGATTGCGGCGGCACAGGGGCCGACTGACGCCAGTTGACAAGCGCAGCCCAGGTCTTGCGATCGAGCACGAACGCTTCGCACGGCAGCATCCCGCCGCGGGCCGGCAGATCGCGCAGCGCCGAGCCGTTGTGGCGAAAGCCACACTTCTCGAGCAGGCGGCGGGAGGCAGGGTTGACCACGCGCGTCCAGGCGTTCACCGCCGGTGCTGCGGTGTAGCCGAACACGGTGTTCAGCACCGCCTGCGCCGCCTCGATCATCAGCCCCTGCCCCCAGAGGTCAGGATGCAGCATGTAGCCGATCTCGACGTCCTGCTCGCGCCCCGGCAGCTTGCCGCGACTGATCGCGATCACACCGATCTGATGATTGGGCCGGGCGCGCGGCGTCAGTGCCAGAACGAGGCTGGTGCCAGTGGCATTGGCCTTCCGGGCTTCGAAGATCCGCCGTTCGACTTCGCCCTCGGGCAGCGGGTGTGGCCACGATCCGGTCATCTCGGCCACCTGCTTCAGTCCGGCGAAGGCTCTATACGCAGCCGTATCGCTGTGGCGTGGCCAGCGCAGCCAAAGCCGCGGCGTCTCCAGCCGGAACACGTCATCGCGCGTCAGGTCAGGGAACAGCGGTGCCGGACCACCTGCCGCCAGGTGGCTGGAAGGGTGCTGCGGGCTGTGAGAACCGGCTTCTTCAAATGCAACAGGATCAGCCATGGAACCCTCCAGATCGGGTATCGAACATGCAAACAGGGAAGACGGGGTTCTAGTCCCATCTTCCCTGCTCACCTGATCTGGATCGGGCCTTCCGGGCTCCTCTCCTGATCCAGCCGGGTCGATGCGACCGGCGGATCAGGGAAAGAAACCTGTTCCGCCTTTACTCTGCGGCCTCTTGGGCCGGAACAACCGCTACGAACGCGCGGCCAAGTTTGGTGCCGAATTTCACGCGGCCATCGGTCAGCGCGAACAGGGTATGATCCACGCCCATGCCGACATTGGCACCGGCGCGCACCCTGGTGCCGCGCTGACGCACGATGATGTTGCCGGCAATCACAGCCTGATCACCGAACTTCTTGACACCAAGACGACGACCGGCGGAATCGCGACCGTTGCGGGACGAACCGCCTGCTTTTTTGTGTGCCATGGGTTACTCCTCAGATATCTTTTGTGAAATCCCGAACGCGGCGTGTGGCGCTCAGAGATCCTTGCCCGACTTCAGTTCGGCCTGGTCGGCCTTCGCGCGCGGCGGCTTGCCGGCGAGAAGTTCCTTGGCCTGCTCGACCCATTCCTCGCGCGTCGCGCGGCCGCGCAGCGCCAGTTCGGCATCCCACTTGGCGACATCATCGGCCGTCCAGGCCGCGATCTCGTCCCAGGTCTGCACGCCTGCTGCCCTGAGCTTCTTCTCGATCGTCGGGCCGATGCCGGCGATGAGCGAAAGGTTCGAGGTGTCCATGCCGCCAGTGGCGGGCGCGGACGCCTTTGCCTTGGCAACCTTCGGCGCAACAGCGGCGGCAACGGCAAGGGCTGCTGCAGCAACGGGAGCCTTGGCCGTGACGGTGACCTTGGCCCCGTCCGTGAGAATGTCGGTGATGCGCACCACGGTCAGGTCCTGACGGTGGCCACGCTTGCGCTTCGAATTCTGGCGGCGGCGCTTCTTGAACGAGATGACCTTGTCGCCACGACCCTGCTCGACGATCTCGGCAGCGACGGAGGCACCAGCCACGGTTGGCGCACCCACAGTCGTCACGCCGTCGCGCGTCAGCATCAGCACGTGTTCAAATGCAACGGTCTCGCCGGCCGAACCGATGAGCTTTTCGATGGTGATCTGGTCGTTGGCAGCAACGCGGTATTGCTTGCCCCCGGTCTTGATGACTGCGAACATGGTGTTCTCCTGTTCGATGCCTCATCTCGCAACAGCCTTGCGGCTGTATGGATGGACTTCTTGGCAGCCTGCTGGGTTCATGGGGGCCTCATGCACACCCACAAAATAAGTTGGCGCGGACAAACAGCCCACGCCAAGTCGGCAGGTCGATACGTGAGGCCCGGCCCATCGTCAAGCAAAACCTCCCGGAACTATATCGTCCACGCGATGCGGCTGACCCCAGGGCGAGCTGCTCCCTGCCGGCGCGCAGAGCAGCTGGAGCCCTCCAAACCCTCCGGACCGGCAATCCAAGCGCCTCAGGAGCAGCTGTCTGGCCTTCGCGGCCAAAGCAGGCAAAGCATTCCATTGGCAGCGGCTTGACACGCCCGGCTGTATGGCAGGCCAGCACACCGCACACCGGCAGGGATTTTCACATCCCTTGAGGCGCAAAAGCGCTTGTCACTCCCGAGCCCCGCGTGTATCCGATCAGCCGCTTCAACCGAAGATCACAAGCACAAGCCTGCGGACAGGTGGCTGAGTGGTTGAAAGCACCGCACTCGAAATGCGGCATAGGGGCAACTCTATCGGGGGTTCGAATCCCTCCCTGTCCGCCATTACCATATGAAATCATTGCGTTTTTCGGTGATTGTGTTGGGTTTCCCACCTACTTTCCCACCTTCAAGCGCTAGACTACTGTGGATTTTAGCGGACAATCCTGTTGAGAGCGTTCTCGAGTCCTTGAGCCGATACCCTTAAGCCGTATCGTCGGACGATGCGTCCATTGATGATTCCGATCGCGATAGATGTGCAGACCGGCGAATTGCTTCCGGCGTCGCGTCTCGCAGAGATGTCTCCGACCGAGCTTCACCATCGCCGACGGCTCGCCTTGGCGTCAGGTCCGGTTCAAGGGCAGACACCGCGGCCGTTACAGTGCATCGGCTGTCGCAGCCTTGTTTATCCTCGCAAGGGCGGGGTCGGTGATCGGCCGCATTGGGTGCACCGCGGCCGTCCCGCCGACACGGGGCGATGGTGTCCCTATGATCGCGGCCCAAAGCTTGACGAAGGTCAGATCAACCGCCGCATCTTCCAAGGGCGCCAGGAAAGCAAAGAGCATCAGGATTTGGTCCGCTTGCTTCACGGCCTCGCGATCGCCGATCCCAAAACAGCGCCAGATCCTCCGAATCCGGATACCTACTTCAAGCCCGATCCCGACAAACACGGGCTATTCCCAGACGTGCGGTTCACGCACGGAGGGAGGGACATCGTTATCGAAGCGCAGCTGGCCACGATCGCGCTTGTCACCATCGATCGACGTCGCAGCCGATATGAGAAGGCTGGCGTTGCGCTGCTTTGGGTAATGCGTCGCTTCGATCCGTCGGCGTTTGTCAAATCGTCCGCCCTTGACGTCGCCGCTGATCAAATCGGAATCATCTTCGATCTTCCGCAGGAAGTAGTCACCGCCAGCCAAGCCGACGGCCTCATGAGGCTGCGACGCTGGCGCTTGGATGCGAAAGACGTCTGGCTATCCGACGTTGTGATGCTCGCTGAGGCAATCCAATCCGCCTCGCCTGAGCCGTGGCATGGCGACTTCAAGCGTCGATGGATCGCGGCAGCGGCGGGTCAGAACTATTTCTCAATACCACGTGAGACGACGGACGCCTTCAATGATGAGCTTGTCGAACGAACCGGCCTCAGTTGCACCCAGGATATCAACGGCAGCAACTTCGAATGGATGCGAGTCGCCAATATCCTGATTGCGATCGAGAGCGGCGTGGTGACCGGCTATGGCTACAGCAACCTGACATCGGTAGTTAACGCGACCGGTGCGGCGGACCTAGTTCTGGCAAGCGGAATGATCCGGCTAGCACTAAGCCAGTGGCGTCCTAAGATTTTGGAAATCGAAAGCGTTCGGAACACCTTCAAGAGGAACAAGCAGTTGGTCGCAGACAAGGGTGCTGCCGCATGGACCCGTGAAGGCGATGCTGGCCTGCTTCTCCGGTCCCTCTTTCCGGAACTCGTGCTGCAATCACCCACCTGACGCCCAAATGCGGAAGCCGGGCCGGCCAAGGCAACAGGGTCGTTGTGAGGGCGTCATGTTGAGATTGCATCCGCCGTTGCGAGACGATCTCGACGCATGGATCGCAGCCCAGCCAGAGCCGAAGCCATCACGGCCTGACGCTATCAGGCGACTAGAGCAGTTTCTGCCTGATCCGATTCAAGTCGGGATTCCCAAATCAGCCGGGTTCTGATTCCCTCGTCAAAAGCGAGGGAGGATGGTGATGTCGCGTGCCTACAGTCAGGATTTG